>CAZPET010000239.1:0-3319 GCA_964585625.1 uncultured Syntrophomonadaceae bacterium | reverse complement strand
AGAGACGTAATAATACAAACAATGCGCCTGTTTACATTTAGATTGATTGGATCGATTTATCTTTTGCCCGCTATTAGTATAACACAAACTGTCAAAATACACCAGTTTGCTGACCTATTGCTTCTTTTTAATACATGTAAGAAACTGCAGCCTTAATCTATTGGCGATTTGTAACCTGGACAATGTAACTGCAATTTGAGTCTTAAATATCATCAGTAGAACTGACCGGCGGCAGTTTCAGCTTTGCCGGTCAAGGCTGCGGTACTGGATCGCCTCGGCGATGTGGGGCGCTTCGATGGTTTCCGAGCCGGCCAGGTCGGCGATGGTGCGGGCCACCTTGATGATGCGGTCGTGGGCGCGCATGGAGAGGCCCAGGCTCCGGTAAGCCTGCTGGAGCAGGCGGCGGGGTTCGCTCGTGAGCAGGCAGTGTTTGGCCAGGTGGCGGCTGTGCATCTGGGCGTTGGTGAGGATTCGCAATTTTTTAAAGCGGTTCTGCTGGAGGGCGCGGGCCTGCTCCACGCGGCTGCGGATGGCGGCGGAGCTCTCTCCGGCCCGACCGTCCTGGAGCTGCTCAAAGTTTATCCGGGGCACCTCCACCTGGATATCGATCCGGTCGAGCAAAGGCCCCGAGAGGCGGGAGCGGTAGCGCTGCACCGCCGCGGGGCTGCAGCGGCAGATATGAAAGGGGTCGTTCAGAAAGCCGCACTGGCAGGGATTGGCCGAGGCCACAAACATGAAATCAGCGGGATAGGTGAGAGTTGCCGAGACCCGGGTTACCGTGACAACCCTATCTTCCAGCGGCTGGCGCAGGGCTTCGAGAATATCCCGGCTGTATTCCGGCAGCTCGTCAAAGAAGAGGACGCCGCGGTGGGCCAGGCTTACTTCTCCCGGCCGGGGCACCTTTCCTCCGCCGATGATCCCGGCGGAGGAGGCGCCGTGGTGGGGGCTGCGGAAAGGGCGCCGCGTCACCAGGGGACGCTCCGGCGGCAGCCGGCCGGCAACGCTGTGAATGCGCGTTATCTCGAGAATTTCATCGAGGGTCGGCGCCGGCAGGATCCCCGGCAGGCGGCGGGCCAGCATCGTCTTCCCGCTGCCCGGCGGCCCGTAAAGTAAGATATTATGCCCCCCGGCGGCGGCCACCTCCAGCGCCCGCTTGGCCGTCTCCTGCCCCTTCACTTCGCTGAAGTCGGGTCCCGGCGCTCGCTCCTGCCGGACCAGCTCATCCAGCTGCGGCTGCACCGTGGGAATGGAGAGAAAGCCGCAGAAATGTTGGGCCGCCTCTTTGAGCGTATGCACTCCTTTTACCTGCACCTGTTTGATCAGCGCCGCCTCGGCACCGTTTGCCGCAGGAAGATAAAATATACTGTCATGCAGCTCGCCGGATCCGGCGATGGAGGCGGCCATGGCCAGGGTGCCGGGAACGGGGCGCAGGGTTCCGTCCAGGGAGAGCTCGCCCACGAGGACCGCTTTCCGCAAAATATCGTTGTAGGGAATTTGCCGCGAAGCGGCGAGCAGCCCGATGGCGATAGCCAGATCGAACGCCGGGCCCTCTTTTCTCAGGTCTGCCGGGGCCAGGTTGACGGTTACTCTCTCGGAAGGAAATTTGAAGCCGCTGTTGCGCACCGCGGCGCGGACCCTCTCGCGGGCCTCCCTGACTGAAGGATCGGGCAATCCAATAATGTCAAAAGTAGGCATCCCCCCGTGGATATCCACCTCTACTTCCAGGGGAATGCCTTGAATCCCGAGCACCGTGCAGGAGAACACTCTGGACAGCATAGGAGAGCCCCCCTTCAACAGGTTGAAAAAGATCGGCTAGCGTTTTTCTTCCCGGCCCCAGCGGAGCAGCCGGGCGGTGAGCTGCTGCCCCAGCACCGCCAGGTCCTCCGTGACCAGGTAATCGTTGGCCGTCTCGTCGAAAAGGATCATCGCCCGCGGCGGAACCTCCCTGTCCCCTTCCTCCAGGCGCAGCAGCAGCGGCAGGCGCGGCAGCGCCATGACGATAAAAGAGCGCGTCTCTTTGGCGGGCCGGGCATGGAGGCGCTTTTGAACCAGTTGCGTAAAAAGAGAGCTGTTTTTCCCGAAGAACTCCTCCAGCGGGGCCGGGCAGCTTTTCTTAAAGGCCGGGTTAAAGGTATCGCCTCCCCAGAGGTGGCGGAAAGGGATCCATTTTCCGGCGGGTGGTTTCCCGGCTGCGTTGGTCAGGTAATGAATCAGGATAATTGCGGTTGCGGTGGGGACTTCTTTGCCCGTGCCGTGGGAGATGACTTCGCCGGCCGGCCAGGTGATCCGGTAAATTCGCCCCAGGTAGGGAAGGATAAACTCACGCCAGGAAGCCGGTGGATACAGGGTCAAGGACGCTCCGCTGAAGCGGGCCATCTCCATGCTGTTCCCGGCGGCAAACTCATGGCGGGCCTGCTCCAGGACGGCGGTGTAGTTATCCCTCATTTTCTTCCACTCCTTCCTTTCCATGGTGATCAATTTCGCCGCAAAACTGATGAATCCTTTCTGGAGGGCAACTCTACCGATCGGATATCAAATGTGCTATAGTAATAATGCTTTAAAAGCCATCAACTTGACAGGAGGCGATATTATTGAAGCATGAGCTTCCATCTTTACCGTATGATTACGCTGCTCTGGAACCCTATTACGAAGAGAGAACTCTCCGTTTACATCACGGCGCCCACCACAAAGCTTACGTGGATGGGTTGAATAACGCCGGATTGAAGCTGGCTGAATCCCGGGAAAAAGGTGATTTTGCCCTGGTCAAGCACTGGGAACGGGAACTCGCGTTTCACGGCTCCGGTCATATCCTCCACTCTATTTTCTGGACAAACATGAAACCCGGGGGAAGCGGTCCGGCGACCGGGCCTGTGGCCAATCGGATTGAAAGAGATTTTGGCGGCTTCGAAACATTTAAACAGCAATTTACCACGGCCGCGGCGGCGGTGGAAGGTTCCGGTTGGGCGCTGCTCTGCCTGCTTCCCGGCTTCAACAAACTGGAGATACTTACGGCCGAGAAACATCAGAATTTGACCCAGTGGGGGGCGGTGCCGCTTCTGGTCCTCGATCTCTGGGAGCATGCTTACTACCTGCAGTACCAGAACAGGCGGGCGGACTTTATCGAAGCCTGGTGGAACCTGGTAAACTGGGAAGATGTGAACAGGCGTCTGGCCGGTTGTAAAGGTGACGGCAACTGCTGCTGCGGCTGATAGCGTTTAGTTGACTAAATTGTCCAGTTTAAAAAATCCCCCCGGCCCCCGCGCCGAACTCCCGCTGGGAAAACACACTTTAAGCTTTATCGAGGCGCCCATGCTGCACT
>CAZPET010000238.1:0-3322 GCA_964585625.1 uncultured Syntrophomonadaceae bacterium | reverse complement strand
ATAACCGGAACCCGAGCAAACTGGTAAGCCGAGTTCTGTTTTTGGCAGCCATCTATCTTGGACACCAGTTGCCTGGCATCTCCAGCGACCAAACCCGAGGAGTCGGCGGGCAACCTCATCCCCCTCCTATTTGGTCTTGCTCCGGGTGGGGTTTACCTAGCGAACCGGTCTCCCGGCCCCTGGTGCGCTCTTACCGCACCGTTGCACCCTTGCCCAGCACTCAACTCTAACAAAAATCTGTCAATTCCAGATTGCACGTCATTATTTTTCTTCAACGTTGTGCAACAGCAAGACCGATACTTTGCCAGAGTTGAGTGCTGGGCGGTATATTTTCTGTGGCACTGGCCTTAGGGTCACCCCCACTGGGCGTTACCCAGCACCCTGCCCTGCGGAGCTCGGACTTTCCTCGAGAACCGCCTCGCGGTCATGTTCCCGCGACTGCCCTGCTTACTCGGGTTATCCCCGGTTGTTGGGATCTAAGTATAACACGCCCTAATTATTCGTGTCAAAAGAATTAAGATAATCCAGAGCTTCCTGCAGCGTTTTTACCGGAACCAGGGTAATATGATGCACTGCCTTTTTGGCGTCTTCATAATTTTCCACCGGAACAAAAAAATAGTCGGCGCCGGCCCGCTCTGCTGCAATCACTTTTTGAAATACACCGCCGATGGGGCCAACATTTTCATTAATATCTATGGTCCCGGTACCGGCAACGAGTCTTCCGCCGGATAGATCATCCGGTTCAAGCTGGTTCAAAATCTCCAGCACAAACATCATCCCCGCTGATGGTCCGGCAATCTCACCGGTTTCAAGTTCAATATCGATCGGTAATACAGGTTCCCAGTCGAGAGTGGAGATGTAAACGCCCAGAGCGGGGAGTTTTGGATCGTCAGGATGAGGCCCGGTAGTCACGGTCAGGTTCAGCTCTTCAGTGTCACGCAAAACCGTCAGCTGAACCGGATCCCCGGCCCGCCGCTGCTGCACTGCGGAGATAACCTCACCGGCCAGAAGGGTTTTTCTCCCGTCGATGGCGGTAATCAGGTCTCCTTTTTTGAGGATTCCTTTCGACGGGCTTTGATCTAGAAAACCCGCGACGACCACTCCCTCGCTGATGATCTCCACATCGTAGCCGGCCCTGCGCAGGGCGATAACCTGGGCCGTGTTTTTGCTCTCCCGCATCCACTGTTCCAAAATCCGGCGGTACTCGTGCTCCTGCATTCCCGGGGGAATCACGTTGGAGAGGCGCTGGACCTCGATGTAGGGATGCAAATAGCCGTAGACCAGGGACCATAAACCACTTTGCTGCTGGGCCACGGTCACCAAGAAAAATTTCCCGACGTCATCCTGATCCGCCCCTTCCACATTCACTATTTCCCGAAGATCCTGGGCGGAACCCGGCTTGACCAGGACATAATCGGTCCGGATAAAGAAGCCCAGGAACAGCAGGCCGAGAACTACAAGAAAAACAACGATCTTTCTCTTCTTAAAGGGCACAATTTAACCTTCTTTCTCGATTTTAGCCAGCAACGGAAGGGCTTGCCGTGCCGCCGTCTCGCCTCTGCTGATGGCTTCTTCTACGCGGTGAAAATCAAAGGGGCCGAGATCGCTCACCTCGGGAGCAATGATCACGTCTGCATCATGGCTCTGCCTGCGGTGGATTTCCCGGGCCATAATATCTAGAGATTTTGACATCACGTCGAAGATATGATTTATTTTATAGTCTCCCACATGAACCCCGACATCAACCGCAATTACCAGGTCCGCGCCCATTTCTCTAATAGCCGGAGCCGGAACTCTTTCCAGAACACCACCGTCTACCAGCAGTTTCTCCCCAATCTCCACCGGGCTGAAAATGCCGGGGATAGCACATGACGCGCGCACTGCCCTGGCGATAGAGCCTTCATTGATTACAATCCGTTTGCCGCTGATCAAATCAACAGCCACCACCGCCAGGGGCAGGGACAGATCCTCAAAAGAGCGCCTTCCGGTAAGCATATGAAGCAGCTGTTCCAGCTTTTCACCGGCGATCAGACCCATGCGCGGGAAAGTGATATCCATCCAGGTGCGCCGGGAAATCCGCTGTGCCAGTCGCTCAATCAATTTCAATTTTAACCCGCAGGCATAGAGAGCGGCAATCAAGCTGCCCATGCTGGTTCCGGCGATAAAATCCACCTTTATCCCCGTTTCCTCCAATACCCTGAGCACCCCGATATGGGCCAATCCGCGGGCCAGGCCGCCGCCCAAAGCCAGACCAATTTTAGGATCCTTTAGCATATGTCACCTTGGCCTCTACTGATGGAGGATTGTTAAACCAGGAAAAAAATGTAATAAAAGAGATATAAGGCTACAGCACAGGTTAGGAGGCCGCCGGTTCTCAGTACCAGAATATAGGCCTTTATCGGGGGAATATCTTTTGCCTTTCGACCGATGCGGAGCCACCAGAATAACTTGGGATAAAACAGAGAAACCAGGCCGATAGCAAGAATAATTGAAGCCAGTATAGTAAAACCAAACCTGTCGGGCTGCGGCATTTCAAATTTCATCCTTCCTGTTTTTTTAATTATATTCTTTTATGTAGAGCAATTTCCTTTTAAATACCGGGAATATTAGTGGAGAGCGGGGTATAAAGCAAATTCCTGGCGGCAAAAAATAATAAACCGCCGATCCATGTACGTGGATGAGCGGTTATATTGTAAAAGTTTAAGCGCTGCGGAACTTTTGAATAATAAGATCGTATACCGCCGGCGGCACGAGATCTTTGATTTCTCCTCCAAAACCGGCGATCTCTTTGACAATGCTGGAGCTTAAATAAGAGTATTTGCTGTTTGTAACCATGAACAAGGTTTCCACCGCAGGATTTAACTTGCGATTCACCAGCGCCATCTGAAACTCGAACTCAAAGTCTGAAATAGCCCTTAAACCCTTGATAATAATATTAATATTTTTTGTCTCAACGTAGTCAATCAGCAAACCGCCGAAAAAATCGATCTCCACATTTGGATAGTGGGCAGTGCTGCGCCGCAGCATTTCTATTCTTTCTTCTATGGTAAATACCGTCTGCTTGCGCGGGTTTTCCAAGATAGCAACGATCAAATGATCCACGATGGCGCTTGTCCTGGTAATAATATCCAGATGACCCTTCGTGATCGGATCAAAGCTGCCGGGGTAAATTGCTTTCTCCATTGATCGCTCTCCCCCTTTAATTTATCTGTAATATTAAAGATATGAAAACGATATTAGATTCGGCATTGCCCTCCCCGGTTCCTTCCTTAAAAAAAATAAAAATTGTTTTAACTTGACTTTTTCCTAATATTATTACTTT
>CAZPET010000237.1:0-3325 GCA_964585625.1 uncultured Syntrophomonadaceae bacterium | reverse complement strand
GCTTCAGAGGCAATGTCAACAAGGATACGCAGGCTGTGATCGCCAGGCAAGCGAAGGACAGCGACAGCAAGGCAACAGAATAAACAAGGGTTTACACATGGTATTCTCACCCTTCTAATACGTACGCAAAAGATAATACCGTGATCATATTGCGTTGACTGGTGCCCGGCTGAGATCCTTCGCTTCGCTCAGGATGACAAGCAGACGCAAGCTGCCCGGTAAAAACCGGGCAGCCAATTAAGAATTTGCCATGGTGGACGTGAGGGGACTCGAACCCCTGACCTCCTGGATGCGAACCAGGCACTCTCCCAACTGAGCTACACGCCCTTGCACAGGTATTATAGCAAATCACTGCCCTGAAGGCAACTACTAGCTATGCCACCAGCAGGCTCCCTAAACGGGCAGCCTGATTCCCTGAAAGCTTCTTATTGTATGATGCCCAACATGCCCCTGGTTCATTTTATGCCCTACAAGATAAGTAAAAAGGAGGGGAAGTTGCAGCCCCCTCCTCGTAATTATCTGCCTGAAATATTAAGGCATTTCCACGGTGCAGGCGATTCCCTGGCCGCCACCGATGCAGAGGGTGGCCAATCCGCGGCGGGCGCCCCGCTTCTTCATTTCATGAAGCAGGGTAATAAAAATGCGGGTACCGCTGGCGCCAATGGGATGGCCCAGGGCAATCGCACCGCCGTTTACGTTGACCTTCTCCGGATCGAAGGCCATCTCTTTTAAAACATAAAGAGACTGAACGGCAAAAGCTTCATTGGCTTCAATAAGGTCGAGATCATTGACGGTCCAGCCGGCCTTCTCCAGAGCTATACGGGTCGCCGGAACCGGGCCGGTTCCCATGATCGCCGGATCAACGCCGGCAGAAGCATAGCTGCGGATAAAAGCCACCGGTTCAAGGCCCTTTTCTCGGGCTTTATCGAGGCTCATCACCACGACGGCAGCGGCGCTGTCATTGATCCCGGAGGCATTCCCCGCGGTAACGGTGCCGTCTTTTTTGAAGGCGGGACGCAACCTGGCCAGGGTTTCAAGAGAGGTTTCCCGCGGGTGCTCATCCACTTCAAATATCTTCGGGTCGCCTTTTCTCTGCGGCACGGCCACGGGGACAATTTCATCCTTGAACCGCCCGCTTTCGATAGCAGCCCGGGCCTTTTTCTGGCTCTTCAGGGAAAATTCATCTTGCATTTCCCGGGTAATACCAAATCTTTCGGCAATATTTTCAGCGGTAATTCCCATATGGTAGTTTCCGAAGGCACACCACAAACCATCCTTGATCATCATGTCGACCGTCCTGGCGTCACCCATGCGCAGTCCCCAGCGCGCCCCCTGCAAAGCATACGCAGCCGCGCTCATGTTTTCTGTGCCGCCGGCCACGATCACATCGGCTTCCCCCGCACGGATCGCAGTAGCAGCCGCTGTAATGGTTTTCAGGCCTGAGCCGCAAACCTTGTTAACAGTGGCAGAGGGGACCTCTGCAGGAATGCCGGCTTTAATTGCCGCCTGCCGGGCGACGTTTTGACCCAATCCGCCCTGGAGAACACACCCCATCAGCACCTCATCCACATCTCCAGGGTCAAGGCCGGCTCTTTCCAAAGCGGATTTGATGGCGATACTGCCCAAATCTGCTGCTGAGACATCCCGCAAGGAACCACCGAATGTGCCCACTGCGGTCCTCACAGCGCTGACAACGACTACTTCCTTCACTTTTAGCCCTCCCTCATTTTTTTCCACTGCTTACAACGCCAGGCGTAATTAAGATCACGCATAACCGGTATGAATTTATTTCGCTAACGTCCTGTGCCTTTCCTCTTTTTTGTAAGCGCAAGCTATTAACTAAAAAGGGAGAAAAGAAGAGTGCATGTAAAGGGTTAGAGCAGGTACTGCTCTTTCATTTTGGGGGTAAGAAGCTGATCAACACTTTGATACTGTCTCAAGAATTCGGTAAATAGATCAACCATGTCAGGATCAAACTGGATCTGACGGTTCCTTTCCAGCTCGGTAATTGCATTTGCATATGAGATCGCCTTTCTATAGGGGCGCTCCACGGTCATGGCGTCAAATGAATCGGCCAGAGCCATGATCCGCCCTTCAAGAGGGATCTCCTTGCCCGGCAAATTGAAGGGATAACCCTTGCCGTCATAACGTTCATGGTGATAAAGAATTGGCGGGACGGCGGGATGCAGTGCCTTGATTTGCCTGGCAATATTTGCCCCCCAGAGAGGATGTTTGGTGATGATCTCCCACTCAGAGTCATTCAGGTTGCCTGGATTATTCAGAATGGACCTGTCAATCTCGATCTTACCGATATCATGCAGGTAGGCCCCGTATTGCAGGTATTTCTTTGCCGGAGGCGGTAACCCGAGAAGTGTAGCAATAATACTGGCGTAGATCAGCACCCTCTCCGAATGCCCGTAGGTGTAGTGATCCTTGGCGTTGATGATCGCCAGAAAAGCGGTAAGCTTGTTGAATGCCTCCTCCTCTGAAGCGTCAACCTGGGTCCTGAGAAATTCCAGAACGGAATAATATGTTTCAACTTTATTGCCGCTGATCACCTTCGCCTTGTAAAGGGCCTGTTCGGCTTTGGTGATGAGCTCATCCCTGGTGGAACCGTCCGCCGGGTAGAAGGCCAGGCCCAGGGAAGCTGTCAGGTCATACTCCCAATATTGTTCCGGGTCGGCTATGGTAAAACTTTCTTTTATGTTGGCGCGGATCGCTTCCGCCAGGCCTAGCGCTTTTTCCTGGTCACCATGATCTAAAATAACGGCAAATTCATCGCTGCCAAAGCGAAAAACTTTGCCTGAATCCCTCACCGTTTCGATGATATCCTCCGCCACTTCCACAAGGAGCCGGTCTCCCGCCTGATGGCCGTGGGTTTCGTTATAGTATTGAAAATAATCCAGGTCCATCATCATCAATGTAAACGAGGCAGCCTGCTCCTCTTCAGTTTTACGCTTGAGCTCCTCGCGTAAGAAGCGGTGGTTGTACAGCCCGGTCAGGTCGTCCACATTCACCTGCTTGGAGAGGCGGTCGCTGATCGCGCGCTCCATATCGACCATAGAACCTACCAGCCATGAAATCAAAAAAAATATCCCGATATAAATAATGTCGAGCTCCAGGTTTAACGCTTTATGCTGTATAAAAGCTATTACATTCGCTGCGGTTAAGGTAAAAGCTGTCATGCCGGAAGCGGCGAAGCCCCATTTTAGGCCGAAGCGAACCGTGTAAAAGAGAATCGTGGGAAGGAAGAGGATTTTATAATGGCTTTCATTCCCGCCGGTAATAAAAACAATTTCGGTGAATTGATGTTTGTGTACCGGGC
>CAZPET010000236.1:0-3330 GCA_964585625.1 uncultured Syntrophomonadaceae bacterium | reverse complement strand
GCCGGCAGCGAGCCCAGCAGCTCACCGTCGATATGCACGGGGATATTTTCCGCGGCGCTGATGGTCACTTCGCGGCAGGGAGTGGTATAAACAGCGCGGTGGCCAAGATGATTCTTCAAAAAAGCCCTTACAGCCAACGTTATCGTCCCGGCTTTTTTTATCCCGCGCACCAGAAGCAGGTTCAGCTGCCCGTCGGCGACATCGGCGTGCGGCGCGATGCAGAGCTGCCCGCCGTAATAGCGGCCGTTCGCCACGATAGCCATCAAAGTGTGCGCTTCTTCAATGGTTTTGCCATCTTCCTCAATCTTCACCGGAAAACCGGTGAAGCCGGCCAGTTCTTTGAAGAAGCCGGTTACATAGGCAGTGTAGCCGGGCATCTTCTGATCTTCGGCCTTGGCGAAGTGGGTTATTGCGGCATCGAAACCGAAACCGACCACGTTGAGAAAACGAATACCGTTCACCGTACCGATATCGACCCATCGCGGCTCCCAGCTCCCCATCTCCAGGAGGGCCCGGCGGCAGTTTCCGGGGATCTTCAGCGAGCGGCGGAAACCGTTGCCGGTTCCGGCAGGGATGATTCCGAAGATATTCTTCTTCAGGTCGAGGCCGTTGACCACCTCGAGCAGGGTGCCGTCACCGCCCACGCCGACAATCAGCTCCGCCCCGTTGGAGCGCGCCTTCCCGGCAAAACCGGTGGCATCGCCGCGCCGGCAGGTGTAGTAGACCTGGTGTTTCTGGCCGGTATCATGCAGCAAGGATTCCAGCCTGCGCCAGACCCGGAAGGCCCGCCCGCCTCCGGCCCCGGGATTGACGATAAAGGCCGTTTTATAGGGGAACAAGAGCCCGCCTCCTCTCTACAAATGTAGCCGTCCCTGTCTGGAACGGCTACATGGTGTGAAAAATAATTATGTTACTCCTTGGGCTCCTCTTTAAGCCCGGGTAAAAGGTGGCGCAGCTCTACCGGAAGTGGAAAAGCGATCATTGAGCCCGGCTGGCTGACCACTTCAGGAATGGCCCGCAGAAGCCTGACATAGAAGCCGCCTTCCTGGCTGCTCAAGATCTGTGCCGCCTCGGACAGCTTCTCGGCAGCCTCTTTCTCCCCTTCGGCCTGGACCACAATGGCGCGGCGCTCTCTTTCGGCCGTCGCCTGGCGGGAGATCGCTTTCTGCAGCAGCTCGGGAATGCCCACATCCTTGATCTCAACCGCGGTTACCTTGATCCCCCAGGGGTCGGTGGCCTCATCGAGGATCTTCTGGATCAACTGATTTAGCTTATCTCTTTCAGCAAGCAGCTCATCGAGTTCCGCCTGCCCGGTAACGCTGCGCAGCGTGGTCTGGGCCAGCTGGGCGGTAGCAAAGCGGTAATCCTCAATGTTGACAATGGCGCGGTTCGGGTCAACGACCCGGTAATAGACCACCGCATTAACGTTTGTGGTAACGTTGTCCCGGGTAATGACCTCCTGCGAAGGCACATCCATGGTTACCACGCGCATCGAGATCTTAATGGTCCGGTCAATCAGCGGAATCACCAGGACCAGGCCGGGTCCTTTCTCTCCGATCAGGCGTCCCAGGCGGAAAACGACAATCCTCTCATATTCGCGCACCACCTTGATCGCCGACAGAAGAAATAACAGGACCACGACAATAATCGGAATATAAATCTGCTCCAACAACTCTACACCTCCTTTGTATCTTTATCCGGATCTGTTGAATCTTCCAGCGGGTGGACCCAGAGGATCAGCGTTTCCGAACGGACGACCTCCACCCTGGTCCCCGCTTCAATCCTGGAGCCGTCATCGCTGCGGGCCAGCCAGAGCTCTCCCCTGGCTTTAATCTGCCCTTCCGGGTCGAGATCTGATACAGTGATCCCCCGCTGCGGCGGCTTGAAGTAGCTCCCGCCGTCCTGCCAGCGGCGGCGGCTGTAAACGACGGCAGATGTTACCGCTGCAGCAAGCAGCAATATCGCCAGAACGATACCTATGGCCGTAAGGCGAAATGACCCGTACCAGTCGGCAGACATCAAGGGCTCGAAGGGCAGCAGCACGGCTCCCGCCATCAGCGAGAGGGCGCCGCCGATACCGAGCACCCCGAACCCGGGGGTAAATATTTCGGCGATGACCAGGCCTGCTCCCAGCAGAAGCAAAATGATTCCGGTGGTGTTGATATCAAATAAACCAATTCCGTATATCCCCATTATCAGCAATATCCCGCCGAGGACCTCCGGAACAAAGGTTCCCGGAGTGGAGAAGCCAAAGTAGAGCCCCAGCAGCCCCACCATCAGCAGAAGGAAGGCCACCTGGGGATCGCTCAGCAGGTTCTGGATTTTTTCACTGAGAGTCATTCCGGGATAGCGCAGCGGCGCGGCGGATGTATGGAGATGATATTCCCGGCCGTCTTTCTCCACCACCGTCCCGTCGAGCTGTTTTAATAGGTCGCTCAGGTCTGAAGCCAGCAGGTCAATCACGCCGGCCTCTTCGGCATCCCAGGCGCTGAGGCTCAAGTTCTCGGTGACAAATTTCTCGGCAAGGTCTGCCGGACGCCCCTTCGCCTTCGCCAGGCTGCGCAGGTGCTCTGCCAGGAAGGCGGTCGTCTTTTCGTCGGCCGGGGCGGAGCCCTCGGGAGTCAGCTCCACCGGGTGGGCTGCGCCGACGGTGGTCCCGGGGGCCATCGCGGCGATATCGGCGGATAGAACAATAAAGGAGCCGGCCGAAGCGGCAATGGCGCCGGACGGAGCCACGAGCACGGCCACGGGCAGGGGAGCGCTCATCAGCGTCTGGTTGATCTTGATGGTGGCGTCAACCAATCCGCCGGGCGTATCCAGAACAATGACAAAAAGTTGTGCCTCCTGCTTCACCGCATCTGCAGTTTGCCGGATCAAAAAGTTAAGCTTTCCCGCCGTGATCATCCCCTCTACCTCTACTACAATAACCGGCCCCGCGTTTTCAGGGGCGGCGGCGGCAGGGCAGAACATAGCCATGAGCATTAATATGGCTGTTAAGAGAACAAAAAGTGGCTTGAAATTCCTTTTTAACCGGTTGTTCAAATAAAGTTCACCTCCTGTCACGGCAGGATCTCCCTTGTTACCATTATAATAGTAAAATTCAAAAAGTTAAAGGGCGGTTCCGGTTACCTCGATCAAAAAAAGCGGATTTCTCCGCTTTAAATTTAATTATTGTTTTCTTTTTTCTTACAGGCCGTAGATCCAGTCATTCAGAACGGCCCGGTAGCTGCAGAGCTCCTCTTCATTAGAAAAGAGGCCAATCTCGCGGCGCGCGCGTTCCAAAGAGTCAGAGCCGTGGACCAGGGTGTTCCGGGTAACGAGAGCCAGGTC
>CAZPET010000235.1:0-3332 GCA_964585625.1 uncultured Syntrophomonadaceae bacterium | reverse complement strand
CGGCGGGGGCGCCGCCGGCGGGATCGGCGCGGGGCTGGCCGGGGTCCTCGGGGGGAAGCTGGTCCCGGGGGTGGAAGAGGTCATGGAAATAGTGGGTCTGCGCGCCCTGCTTGAATCGGGCGGGGCCGGCCTGGTGATTACCGGCGAGGGCGAAATCAACGCCCAGTCGCTTTACGGGAAAGTTCCCGTGGGGGTCTCCCGCCTGGCGAAGCGCTGCGGCGTTCCCGTCCTGGTCCTGGCGGGTGCGGTGAAACTGGACCCCGAGGCGGCCCGGCGCGAAGGGATTACCACTATGCTTTCCATTGCTGACGGTCCTCTTTCACTGGATGAGGCAATGGCGCGGACTGCGGAACTTCTGGAAAGCACCGCCCGCCGGGCCATGGAGCTGGTGCAGATCAGCCTGTAATTACTGAGGCTGGGCGCGCGAGGCATGCCTCGCCCCTTCAAAAAAACCTTCTTTCTGCGGCAACGGTTCGCTTGCAGATGCCTTGTCCATGCAATTTAGTTTAGAGGCCTCCTGCGTTTTTTCTAGGTGAGGGCGTTTTGCAGTAATTTTACCAGTCTCAAGGCCTCTGTCTCCCCAACGGGGTGATACACTGCCGCTTTTACGGCGCTAAAAAACCTGCCGGCTGTTTTTTCAATCTCAAACCGGCTTAGCCTGCTGCTTTTCCAGGTGTCCACCATTTTGGCCGAGAGCCCTTTCAAACCGGCTGCAAGGGCGGGATAATCAGGCTGCAGCTCATCCCAGGGGAGATTATCCCAGGGCACCTCTTCTGCCTGCAGGGAGCTGCTCAGTTTCGGGTAGCGCCGCTCCATCTCGCGCTGCAGCTTCTCCAACGAAGCGCGGCTGATCGCCGCATCAAGGATATAGCCGGCTTTTTCGATTGCCTCCCCGCCGCCCTCCATGCGATCCACCAGCACGTAGATCGCGCCGACGCTTCCACCGGCCTCCTCCACAGCGGAGGCGGCGTTCAAGACCGATGCGCCGGTGGTCAAAACGTCATCCACAATTACTGTTCGCATGCCTGGGTAGAAGGGGCCTTCAATCCGCGACCTGGTGCCGTGGCCTTTGGCCTCCTTGCGGACAATAAAAGATGCCAGGGGGGTAAAAGCGGCCGGGGCTTCCGCTCTTTTGGCCCATAATTCGCTGAGGGCCGCCGTAGCGGCGGCGATGGGATCGGCTCCCAAAGTGAGACCGCCAATCGCTTCGGCCCGGACCCGGCGCTGCTGCAGTGAAGTAAGGATATAATGCGCTGTGGTGCAGAGCCCCTCCGGAGCCATGGTTACCTGCTTGCCGTCGATATAGTAGCTGCTGCGGCGTCCCGAAGAAAGAACAAAGCTGCCGCACCGGTACGAGTAAATATAGGTTAACAGGAGCAATTTGTGCTGCAGCTCGGAAAGGGTTGAATGATCCATTCCGGGTCTCCTTTAAATTATAATTATTTGCTTTGCCGAATGTATTATATCATTTGTTAGCTATCACGGCCCGCTTCGTCCAGCGGCGCTTTTTCCATTAAACAAGGTGAGAAGTGAGATGCTCCTTTTGTCTACCATGGATCAACGGTAGAAAAAGTCTGTTTCCTTCTCACTTCTCACTTTCCGCAGTTCACTTCTCAGGTGTAGCCTTTTTTAACTCCTCTTCTCTGAGGACACGGCGCAAAATCTTGCCGACCATTGTCTTCGGAAGCTCCGCGCGAAACTCGACCAGCTTCGGCACCTTGTAAGCCGCCAGGTTGTCTTTGCAGAAAGCGATCACCTCTTCTTCGGTCAGTATTTCACCTTGTTTGAGGACGATGTAAGCCTTCAGGGTTTCTCCGCGGTAGGGATCACTGATTCCGGCAACGGCAGCTTCCATGATTTTGGGATGCGTGTAGAGGACTTCTTCAATATCACGGGGGTAGATATTGTAACCGCCGGCGATGACCATGTCTTTCTTCCGATCGACAATATAGGTGTAGCCTTCTTCATCCACTTTGGCGATATCGCCGGTGTAAAGCCATCCATCACGCAGGCTGTGTGCCGTCTCTTCAGGCATATTCAGGTAACCTTCCATCACCTGGGGCCCCCGCACGCAGAGCTCGCCGATTTCCCCAACCGGCAGCTCGGTCTCACCTGTTTCCAGGTCCACGATTTTCATCTCGGTGTCTACGATAGGCATGCCGATGCTGCCCACCTTGTTCTTACCGTAGATGGGGTTGCTGTGCGTTACCGGCGATGTTTCCGAGAGACCGTAACCTTCCACCAGCTTGCCGCCCGTAACTTTTTCAAACTGCTGCTGCACCTCTACCGGCAGCGGGGCGGCGCCGCTGTTGCAGACCCTGATCGAGCGGACATCATGCTTATGCAGGTCGGGAGCATTGTTGATCGCTACATACATTGTAGGCACGCCGGGGAAGAGGGTCGGCTTTTCCTTGTCTATTGTCTTCAAAACATCAGCAAGAACAAAACGAGGCAGCAGAACCATCTTGTTGCCGGTCAGTACCGGAAGATTGAGTGCAGTAGTCATGCCGTAGCTGTGAAAGTAGGGCAGGACGGCGAGAAAGACCTCCTTACCGTCTTTCAGGTCGGTACACCACGCCTTCAGCTGGACGGCATTGGCCAGCAGGTTGCGATGCTGCAGGACGGCGCCTTTGGAGACGCCGGTAGAACCGCCGGTATACATGAAGACTGCCCGGTCTTCAGGCAGAACCTCTACGGGCTTTGCCTTTTTCCCCTTATGTTTTTTGATTAAATCAAGAAAGCTGTAATCGCCGGCTTGAAGTGTGACCCTGTCGCCCTCCTTTTTTTCTTTGGCGACAGTGTACAGAAAGCGCAGCATTCCGGGGAAATAATCCTTGATGTTGGTAACAATGATGTTTTTCAGGCCTGTCTGGGGTTGCAGCTCTTTGATCATGTTGTAAAACCGGGTCATGGTAATGATTGTCTCTGTCTTCGAGTCATTCAGCTGGTAGATCAGCTCGCGAGCGACATACATGGGGTTGCAGGGGACGGCGATAGCGCCCAGTGAAAGAACGGCAAAAAAGGAAATGGGAAACTGCGTACAGTTGGGCAGATGAATGGCCACCCGGTCTCCTTTTTTTACTCCAAGTGCTTCCAGGGCGGCAGCGCACTCTTCTACCAGGGTTAAGAACTCGCTGTAGGTGATTACACGGCCCATGAAAGAAACAGCCGGCAGCGCTCCAAAACGGGCCGCACTTTCCTCCAGCATTTTGAAAAGGGAGATTTGCGGATATTCAACACTGTCAGGAACACCCGGCTCATAATGCTTCAACCAGATTTTTTCCACACGATCTCCTCCTCAGGATAATATTGGACCGCTTCCTGGTCTGGAC
>CAZPET010000234.1:0-3336 GCA_964585625.1 uncultured Syntrophomonadaceae bacterium | reverse complement strand
GAACTCCCGCTGGGAAAACACACTTTAAGCTTTATCGAGGCGCCCATGCTGCACTGGCCGGACAGCATGTTTACCTATATCAAAGAAGAGGCGCTGTTGATGCCCAACGATGCTTTCGGCCAGCACCTGGCGAGCTCATTCCGCTTTGACGATCAGGTGGAAAACAAGATCATCATGGAGGAGGCGGCCCGTTACTACGCCAATATCCTCTATCCGTTGAGCAGGCTGGTCCTTAAGAAACTGGAAGAAGTAAACGCCCTGAATATTCCCATTTCCATGATCGCCCCCAGTCATGGGGTGATCTGGCGGGAAAATCCGGGGCAAATTATTGAATCCTACCGGCGTTGGGCTTCGGGTGAATGGCTCCCCAAAGCGGTCGTGGTTTACGATACCATGTGGGGGAGCACCGCAGCCATGGCCCGCTCGATTGTTGAAGGAATTGCCGCGGAAGATGTTGACGTAAAGCTAATCAAGGTCTCTGCCCGCGATATGAACAACATTTTCACCGAACTGCTCGAGGCGCGCCTCCTGGTGGTCGGTTCTCCGACGATCAACCGCCAGTATCTCTCCGCGCTCTCGCCGTTTCTGGATGATCTGACCGGTTTGAAGCCGGTCAACCGTCTCGGCGCCGCTTTCGGCTCTTACGGCTGGAGCAGGGGGGCGGTCAAGACAATTGAAGCGAAACTTGAAGCGGCAGGCTTAACCCTGGCCGGGGAAGGCTTGGAGCTGCTCTGGGTGCCCGATGCCGGGGAGCTCGAAAGCTGCCGCGAATGGGGCCGCGCCCTGGCCCGGACGATGAAAGGATAGGGAAAATTATTCAGGAAAGGTGGCCCGAAAGAATGGAGAAGTGGGAATGTGATGTTTGCGGCTATATCTACGACCCGGCAGAAGGGGACAGCGCAGCGGGGATAGAGCCGGGAACCTCTTTTGAAGAGCTTCCCGACGACTGGATCTGTCCGGATTGCGGTGTGGGCAAAGAAGAATTCACCAGGTTGGATTAATTGCGCAACAGTGGCGGATACTGTTCAGCAGACTGACAGATGGGGGTGCCCTAAGAGCATCCCTGCCGGCTGCGAGTTCAAACAAGGTGAGACAGGATATACTACTGTCTCACCTTGCTCTTCATGATGAATCTCCTATTCCGCCTGTTCAAGGGCCATTTCTACCGCCTTGAGATGAGCCTTGCTGGTCAAGGTCGCGCCGCTGATCGTATCGACCTGCAGCGATTGCTCCCGGATTACGCTGTTAAATAAATCACCAACGGTCAATCCCTTTGTGAGTTCGACAGGCTTTCCATCCTTGTCCAGGGCGGCGCTCTTCAATACCTTAATGTCAATGACTTTGCCCGAGGCCACGGTCACCTCCACGGTGGCGGCCCTCATGGGGCTTTTGCCGCCATCATACTCTCCCACGTAAGTGCCGTCATGGAGGATGGAAAAATCCATTGCCGCGATGGGCAGATTCTTGAGCTCATTCCGTGCCGGAGCGGTAAAAAGCAGTACTCCTCCCAGACCTACTCCAATCACCCCGATAATGATCAGTGCAATCCACATCTTTCTTCTCCTCTTTCCTTTCATTTTAATGTCTCCTCTTTCCTGATAAACTGTATGTTCATCCCATTGTTCCCATGAAAATGATCTTTCAGGCCGTCGGTCACATAGACCCGGTTATGGTCATCCACGAAAACAGCTTCCGCCCCCGGGAATTGCCCCATTAGCCCGATACCTTTTTCCATCCCCGCTACAAACAGGATAGTAGACAAAGCGTCGGCGAGAGTGGCGTCATGTGCCACCACGGTCACACTGGCGAGCCCGGAATCCGCCGGGTATCCTGTGGCAGGGTCCAGTATGTGATGGCGCCGTATGCCGTTGCGGTCTATAAAAAACCGCTGGTCATCCCCGGATGTTACCACCGTTTGGTCCTCCACCGATACCGCCCCGATCAACCGGTCTTTTTCCCTGGGGTGCCGGATGCCCACCTGCCACGGAGAGCCGTCGGGCTTGCAGCTCAGGGCGGCCACATTGCCCCCTAAGTTGGTAAAGGCCGATCTCACACCGTATCTTCTGAATACGTCCAGAATCCGAGCGCTGGCATATCCCTTCCCGATACCCCCCAGGTCGATGGATTGCCCCGGCCTGCTCAGTTCCACGGTCCTGTCACGGGGGTCCAGATGCAGGGTGGCATAATTCACCAAAGGGAGGAGCTGCCTGAGCATTGCCTTCTCCGGGGACTCGCCTGTTTCCCGGCCAATGCTCCAGAGGTCCACCAGGGGTCCGATGGTGATATCGAAAAGACCCTGGCAGGTTCGAGAGAATCCGATGGCACGCTCCAGCAATTGATACGTCTCATCGCTTACCCTTACGCACCCGGTGCCGGCGGCGCAGTTAATCCTGCTGATCTCGCTTCCGGGAACGAATCGGCTCAGCAGTTTTTCCAGCCGCGCAGCTTCACCGCGGACCGCCTGCAGGGATTTTTCTGCAAATTTGCCGAATGCCCTGTGGGTCATCACAGTGTTCATCCCCAGATGAGCCGTCTCGGTATAACCTTCCATGCTGATCCTCCTCTGTTCACATTTCAACCCGATAGCGCATTTTTAATGAATGAACACATTATCGTTCATTCATTCCCGGGCAAAAAAGCCCCCGGTTCAACCGGTATCAGTCAACCCCTTCATCACAAACTCCGTAATGATCTCCAAAAGCTCTGGGAAGTACTGCCATCCGATCTCATCTTTATGGGTATCAATATTCACAATGGCGGCGAAAATCATCATGATCATCTCGCTGTCCAGGTCACGCCTCATCGTCCCCTCCGCCTGCCACTTCCTGACCAAATCCAGGAAACAGTCGTACAAGAAGTCCACTCTATGCATCCCATTTTCATCCCGGAAAAGCCGTTCCAGTTTGTCATACACGCTTTTATTGAACCACTGGCACAGTATCGGGTTGGCCTGCATCCCCTGCATATTCAATGCCAGCATCTGCTTCACGATATCGATAGGGGCCTGGTCCAGATCGAGGGCTTCCAGGCACTTTCTCTTGTGTTTTTCATTCTCCTCCAGGAATATATCCATAAACAGTTTCTCTTTGGATGGGTAGTAGTTGTAAAAGGTGCCCACGGCGATCCCGGCCATTTTGGTGATATCGGATACGTTGGTGTCCTTAAACCCCTTGGTGCTGAAAAGCTCTTTGCCGCTGTTGAATATCTTGATCTCTTTATTTTTCATCTCTGCCTGCCTTGTGAATGAATTGTTTTTAATTCATTCACATAATATCATGGATTTTCCAGCGTGTCAATATCGCTATGATATTTTTTTGGCGGAAATTGTGCAGCAGA
>CAZPET010000233.1:0-3371 GCA_964585625.1 uncultured Syntrophomonadaceae bacterium | reverse complement strand
AGCAGGAGCTTAATCTGACCTGCTTCGGCGGCAACGGGGAGGGGCTCCGCCTGGTCTACTCCACGAGCAGCCACCAGGAGCTTTACGACTATACGATCAGGGCCTTCCATAACGCCTGGCGCTACCGCTTCCCCACTTTTATTTTAGGGGACGGCTACCAGGCGAAGATGCGGGAGCCGCTGCAGCTTTACGATCCCGCGGAGCGGGGGATCGGCCCCATTCCCAAGGAATCTATCTTCGGGTCGGTAAGGGCAGGTGAAGAGGAGCCGCTGCTGCACCTGCGCAACTCCTTCAGCGTGGAGGAGGAGCTGAGCGAGGTGCTCCGCAGGCACCTCGATGATTATGCCAGGGCGGCGCCGGAGCTGGTTGAACATGAGTTTATCGGGGAACCCGGCGGAGAGCTGCTTGTTGCCGCGCACGGCATTGTCGGACGGGCCGCGCGCCAGGCGGTGCAGGAGTTGCGCGAGGCCGGCCGGCGGGTTAACTTTTTCCGCCCCATCACGCTGCGCCCCTTTCCGGAGGAGGCCTTTCGAGAGGCGCTGCAGATGAGCGGCGGGGCCGTGCTCGTGGTCGAATCGGCGGAGGGGCAGCTCGGGAACCTGATCCGCCTTGCCGCAGCCGGCCGGGGCTTGCCGGATTTCCGGAGCTGCTACCGCCCCGGGGTGGGGATCACCGCGGAAGAGATCAAGGAGGCGGTCCTTACATGAGCGAACTCTCCATGCCGCGCTGCTGGAACCGGGAAAGCAAGCCGCACCGCTTCTGCCCCGGGTGCGGCCACGGCCTGGTCCTGAAAGCGCTGGGGCTGGCCATTGACGAGCTGGGGCTGGAGGAGCGGCTCATTTTTGCCTGTGATATCGGCTGCTCCCTGCTGGCCTGGGATTTCTTTACCTTCCCCTGCATGCAGACGCACCACGGGCGGACCATCCCGGTAATGGTCGGGCTGAAAAGGGCCAGCCCCGAGCTGATCGCTGTCGCCTACATGGGTGACGGGGGCGGTTACGCCATCGGGCTGCAGCACCTGATCAGCACGGCGCTGCGCGACGACCCCATCACCGCTGTCCTGGTAAACAACACGGTTTACGCCATGACCGGGGGGCAGATGGCCCCGACCACCCTGCCGGGTCAGAAAACGGAGACTACGCCTTTCGGCCGCGATGAGGCTGAAACCGGCAGGCCCTTCAAGGGACCGGAGACGCTGGCCGCGGTGGCCCATCCGGAGGCCTACCTGGCCCGGGGGACGGTGGCGCAGGTTCTCCGCCTGAAGCAGGAGCTCAAGCGGGGGCTCGAGAGGCAGCTGCAGGGCCATTTCTCCTTTATCGAGGCGCTCTCGACCTGCCCGACCAACTGGCGGACCAATGCCGCCGCTACCTGGTCCTTCCTGGAGCAGGATATGAGCGGCTACTACCGTCCCGGGGAGATCGCCGTTCTTTCCCGGGAGGAGGGTTGAAATGCATCACTGGAAAATAGCGGCCGCCGGAGAAGGCGGGCAGGGCGTCCAGGCGCTGGCGGAGACTCTGGCCCTGGCGGCATACCGGGCCGGCCTTAATGCTCTCTATATCCCCAACTTCGGGATCGAGCAGCGCGGCGGGGTTTCCCTGGCCTTTGTCCAGATTTCGCCGGGGCCGATCGGGGCGCCCAAGTTTTTACGGGCCGACCTGGTGGCGGCCTTGAGTCCCCGCTCCCTGCGCCGCAGCGAGCAGTACTTCGGCCCGGAGACAGTTATCTTGTATGACAACTCCCTGATTGACGCGCCGCAGATCTCCGACCGGGTGGTGGGCCTGCAGTCTTACGACACCATTGCCCCGGATGCCTTTGCCGAAAGGACCAGCTACCGCGATAAGCGGCCGGCGGTGGAAAAGCCCTCCCGGCGCCTCATCGCCGTGGCCGCCTCGGACCTGGCGCGGCGGCGGCTGCACCCGCGTGTTTTCAACATGATCATTCTGGGGGCAATCGTGGAGATTACCGGCGTGGTGACGCTGGAGCAGGTTAAAGAGGCGCTGGAGGAGAAGCTGAACCGCCGCTTTAAAAAAGATCCGCGGTTGAGGGAGCATAATTTTGCGGCGCTGGAGCTGGGTGCCGCCGCCGTGAAAGAACCTGTGCAGGCTTAGGAGAGAGCAAGATGAGCAAGACCTTTACCCGCTTCGAGGCGGCCAATGAGAAGGCTTACTTCTATATCTCGCCGGATCTATGCAAGGGATGCGGCCTCTGTATCGAGAAGTGCCCTTCCCAGGTGATCGACTGGTCCACCCACATCGGTGTTTACGGCACTCCCATAGTCGAGCCGAAGCGGATGGAGCGTTGCACCGGCTGCCGGCTCTGCCAGTTTTTCTGCCCCGATGCGGCCATCGATATTCTGCGAAAGGAAAAAGAGAGGCCGCGGTCGAAATAACCAACAGCCGTGAACAGGGTTATACCGCCGCCGTTTTAACCGGGACGCCGCTGCATCGCCCCGACGATCAGGGCGGGCAGGTGGGCATAATCCTCCGTCGGTAGGTAGGAGGCAGCCCGGGCATCAAAGAGGATCGCCGCTGAAGGCGGCAGCTCCTCGTCCCCCGGCCAGAGGGTGAAATTCAACGGCACCCGCGGGAAGACGGGGATGGCCATGCCGGTGCCGCTTCCCTTGAGGCGGCGGCCGCCGAGAGCCGCGGCGGCGCGGACAAACGAGTCCGGGTCGGACCCGAAGGCCTTTAAGAAGGGGAGCACGGCGCGGCGACGGAACGGCTCCATGTAGATATCGCCGCCCGGGAGATGGCGGTAGGAGATCCACTCTCCGCTAAGCGGGCTCCCATCGGCGGTTACGAGATAGTGCAGGATGAGGATGGAGAGGTAGACCGGGGTCTCGCCTCCGGAGCCGGTGACCTCGCCTCCGGGATAGGAGACCCGGTAAGATTGATCGATGAACCTGACCATGAAGCAGCTCTCCTGCTCCCGGTAAGCAACCGCGGCGTTCCGGGAGATCGCCTCCGGATTGCAGGCGGCCAACTTTTCCACCGCCTGGTTGCGGGTCACGGCCAGGTTGAAGAAACCGCCTTCGGGCGGGCGTGGTTTCATCTGGAGAACACCTCCTGAATAGCGCAAATATTATATCCAACGGGGAGAGAACATTGCCCAAGAAGATCTACCTGGTCAGCGCCTGTCTCCTGGGGCTGCCGACCCGTTACGACGGCGGCCACAACTGCAGCGCCGCGCTGCGCCGTTTATGTCGCCGCCACCGGGTGGTCCCGGTCTGCCCGGAGCAGCTGGGCGGGCTGTCCACGCCGAGACGGCCGGCGGAGATCCGCGGTGGTGACGGCCTGGCCGTGCTGCAGGGGGAAGTTGCGGTGATCGACGAAGCCGGTAACGACGTGACGTCGCAATTTCTGCGCGGCGCC
>CAZPET010000232.1:0-3380 GCA_964585625.1 uncultured Syntrophomonadaceae bacterium | reverse complement strand
GCCGGTCTTAGACCAGCAGCAGTGCGCCCAGGAGATAGGGGAGCAGGGCCAGGGCGGCCAGGGCCGGGTGGCCGCGCCGGGTATTGTTGCGGCGGTCCCAGTTGAACAGGTAAACGGCCAGCCCGGAGGCGATGATGCCGCCGGCCAGCAGGACCAGCGCGCCGGCGGCCGGGGGGTAAAGAGTCTCCCGCCCGTAGGCCAGCCCCAGGAAGGATTGCATTACGTAGGAGGCCGGCAGCAGGTGGCCGATCCGGACAAAGGTTTCGGGCAGCAGATCCGCCGGGACCATCATGCCGCTCAGGATCATCGAAGGCAGGTAGATCATCTGCGACCAGAGTATGGTGGAGCGGCTGCTGCCGGAGACTACCCCGATAAGCAGGCCGAGGCTGCAGCAGGTAAAGAGAAAGAGCAGGCAGAGCAGCAGGTAGGCCGGCCAGTTCTCCGGCAGGGGCGACGAAAAAAAGAGCGGCGCCGCAACCGTGATCACGGCGGAAGCGACGAGCAGGTGCAGCGCCGTGGAGAGAGCCGGGATGGCCAGCAGGGAGAAAGCCGGCACCCCGTTGATCTTGAAGCTGCGCAGGATCCCGGCCTCGCGCGCATCCACCAGGGGCGCGGGCAGCCCCAGGATAGCCCCGGAGAGCACGGCGAAGGTGACCATGGCCGGGATCATCTGCTCCCCGAAGGAGGGGTTGATCGCGGACATCAACCCGCCGACCACCCCGAAGAAACCCAGGGGCATGAGGTAGTTCATCAGCAGCAGGGTCTTGTTGCGCAGCCCCGCCAGGAATTCACAGGAAAAATGAAGGGCAAAAGCTTTCATCGATAATACCTCCTTAAAGTGTTGTTCCGGACGTAGCCGGTTCCTTTTGGGCGGTACCGTTTGTAAGCTCCAGGAAGCGCTCCTCCAGGGTGGGCCGCTCTACCCGCAGGTCGATCAGGCGGTCGCCGGAGGCTTCGATAAAGGCGATGATCGCCGCCACGACCGGCCCGGGAGAGGCGGTAAAGTAAACGCTATATTCTCCCTGCCGAGCGGCCCGGGCCACCCCGCTAAAGGAGGCCCCGGTCAGGCAACTGCCGGCGGCGCGCACCGAGATCTTGGTCAGCCCCTCCCCGGCGGCGGTCAGCTCCCGGGGCGTGCCGGCGGCGGCGATGCGCCCCTGCAGCAGGATGGCCACCCGGTCGGCCATCGCTTCGGCCTCGGCCATATCGTGGGTCGAGAGCACGATGGTAGCGCCCTCTTCGCGCAGCTCCCGCATCATCTCGTGCAGGGTGGCCCGCGTGGCCACGTCCAGCCCCGCAGTGGGCTCATCGAGAAATAGTACCGGGGGGCGGTGGGCTACGGCCAGCGACAGGGCCAGGCGCCGCTTCTGCCCGGTGGAGAGAGTGTGATACTGTGCCGCCATCTTCTCGCCCAGCCCCAGCCGCTCCAACAGTCCGCAGTCCGGAGCGGCGCCGTGGTAGGCGCTGAAGAGACGCATGGCCTCGCCCACGCCGATATAATCGGGCAGGGCCCCGGTCTGCAGCTGCACCCCGATTAGCTGCACCAAGCGCCGCGGCTCGCGGGCCGGATCGACCCCCATTACTCTCAACTGCCCGCTGTCGGCACGGCGAAGTCCCTCCAGGCATTCCAGGGTGGTGGTTTTGCCGGCCCCGTTGGGACCGAGCAGCCCGAAGATCTCGCCGCGGCGCACGGTAAAGCTGATCCCGTCCAGCGCGTTGAGCTCCCCGTAGCGCTTGCGCAGGTTCTTTACTTCAACAGCCGGATAATCCATCTTCTCCGCCTCCTTGTTTATTGGCTGCCCCGATCATAAACCAGCGCGCTCAGAGAGGGATCGACCTAAAGGAGTATTTTTTGCTCAGCCGGAAGGATGATTTTGCTTAAATCCCCCTCGCCCCCCCTTTTTCAAACTTTTTCAAAGGGGGAAACTTTAATACCCCTGGTCCACTTTGGGAAAGGGAAACTAAAACCTCCCCTGCGTTGACAATTCGAAATCTAAATGTTAGAATTCTAAACATCTGCTTTGGGAGGAGAAGAAAGCATGCCCGACAAAGAGGAAGATATTGCCGAGCTGGTTGTTTTGCTGCCCATGTTCATGGGAACTTTGCTTGAAGGAAGCAGCATTAAAACAGCGGCAAGGCTAAATATCAGCGAAGAGAAAACCTTGATGTATATCCATAAACATGAAGGCCGCACCATGACCGAATACAGCAAAAGAGTGGGGCTGGCCAGGGGCTCCTTTACCGCGGTTGCCGACAGCCTGGAAGAAAAGGGGCTGGTCGGAAGGGTATCCGGATCTGATGATCGCAGAAAATGCGCCCTGGTGCTGACGAAGGAAGGGAAGAGGATTGCCCGGGAAATTGACGCCCAGTTCAAACAGCATGTCGCCGCCAGGTTAGCCCGCTTAACCGGGGAGGAGCTGGACAATCTGAAAAATGCCCTGGAAACTATTGCCGCTACCATTGAAAAATTAAACGACAGAAGGAACCAATAAGATGAAGAAGAAGCTGGATCGAACTCATATTCTGGATTCAATGCCTGTATACAAAGCCATCTGGACACTGGCCATCCCGACAATGATGGCCATGCTGGTGCAGGTAATCTACAACATGACCGATACTTTTTTTATCGGCAAGCTGAACGAGCCGAACATGGTCGCGGCCATCTCCATATCAATGCCTGTTTTCATGATGATCCAGGCATTTGGCAATATCTTTGCGGTCGGGGGAGCCTCGCTGATATCGAGGTTGCTGGGCCAAGGAGAAAGGAAAGGGGCCAGCCGGGCCGGCGCGGTCGCCTTCTGGTCGGCCGCGGTTGTCTGCACCGCCGTCTCCATAATCGGCCTCATATTTATTAAGCCCGTGTTGCTGTCATGCGGCGCCAGTGAAAGTACAATCGGATTTGGAAAAAGCTATTTATCGATCATGCTCCTGGGCAGCCCGATAATCGGGTTGAAGATCGCCCTGGCAGGTCTGCTGCGCTCCGAGGGAGCGACCAGGGAAGCGATGATCGGCATGGTCAGCGGCTCCCTGTTGAATATCGTGCTTGACCCTATTTTTATCTTTTTGCTGAAGATGGATGTAGCCGGAGCCGCCATCGCCACGGTAATCGGCAACATTGTTGGCTTTTTATACTGTCTCTCTTTCTATACCAGGAAAAGAGGGGTCGTCTCGATCTCCTGGAAGCATTATCGCTTTGACCGGGAGGTCTATGCCGAGATCTTCAAGATCGGGATACCGGCCTCCATTGGAATGATCCTGACCAGCACCGGATTTGCCGTGGGCAATGTCTTCGCGGCAGGTTTCGGAGACGCGGTGGTGGCGGCCAACGGGGTGGCCAAGCGGATCTCCAATATTACCGTCATGCTCTCCATGGGCATGGG
>CAZPET010000231.1:0-3392 GCA_964585625.1 uncultured Syntrophomonadaceae bacterium | reverse complement strand
GAAAACAGCGATTTTAACAAACCCTGTTTGCTCCTCTTTGAGAACCTCTTATGGCGGCGGTAAGATAAACCCTTTTTCCATCATTGTCCTGGTCAAGTTCTGTGAACGTTGGATGATTGCTTCCGCCTTCTTGTAGATCTCGTCACGGCTTAACTTGACCCTGGCAACACCTTCCTCGATCGCCTTCATCGCAGTAGCGGTAGCCACACGGGGAAAAACCTCCCACATATCCATGGTCGGCAGAATTCTTTCAGGATCCGTTCCGCCGTTGGGAGCGCAGGCAGCCAGCTCCTCGGCGGCGGCAATGCACATACCGTCGGTGATGGTTGAAGCCTGGACATCCAGCACTCCCCGGAAAATTGCCGGAAAGCCGAGGGAATTATTCACCTGGTTAGGGAAATCGGAGCGGCCGGTCGAAACGATCGCCGCACCTGCTTCCTTGGCTTCCCAGGGCCAGATTTCCGGATTGGGGTTTGCACAGGCAAAAACGATGGCATCCCTGGCCATGGAGGCAATCCATTCCTTCTTCACCGTGCCGGGACCCGGCTTGGAGAGAGCGATAAGCACGTCCGCCCCCTTCAAAGCTTCCGGTGCTCCGCCGACCAGTCCGGCGGCATTGGTCTTCCGGCACATTTCCCATTTGAGCGGGTGGCCTTTTTCAAGGTCGGTGCGCTCCTTGTGGAGGGTGCCCTTGCTGTCGACCATGATCACTTTGGCCGGATCGACCCCGGCGGCAATGAGCAGGCGGATAGAGCAGAGGTTGGCCGCCCCGGCTCCGTTCATGACCAGCTTGATATCGCCGATCTTTTTCCCGACGATCTTCAGCGCATTGATTAACCCCGCCAGGGTGACCATGGCGGTGCCCTGCTGGTCATCATGCCATACGGGAATGTTACATTCTTTCCGCAGACAATCCAGGATGTCAAAGCACTTGGGGCTGGCGATATCTTCCAGGTTTATCCCGCCGAAGCAGGGCTGCAGCAATTTCACAAACTTGATCAATTCATCAGGGTCCTTGGTATCAACACAGATGGGGAAAGCATCAACACCGCCAAGATACTTGAATAAGAGCGCCTTTCCCTCCATGACCGGGATGCTGGCCTCGGGGCCGATATCACCCAAACCCAGGACCCGCGTGCCGTCGGAGACAACGGCAACGAAATTGCCCTTATTGGTATACTTGTAGACATCATCCTTGTTTTTAGCGATAGCCTTGCAGGGCTCCGCCACACCGGGAGTATACCAGATTGCAAAATCGTTAACATCCCGCACACAGCTCTTCAAGGCTACCTCAACCTTACCCCGGTAAAAGGGATGCAGACGCATTGCATCTTCAGCCGGTTTATTGGCCCTGGCTAAAAGTTCATCTTTGTTACTCATATGCTCTTTCAACTCCTCATCTTTTCATTTTACCTGGCATATGCCTTGATCCCTTCCTCGTAGAGGTCGTTACCGTAAGTGTCATTGATCACCGTGGCGGGGAAATCTTTCACCTCCAGCCGGTAAATGGCTTCGGCCCCCAGCTCGGGGTAGGCGACCACTTCACTCCTGGTGACCCGTTTTGAAAGAAGCGCCCCGGCGCCCCCGACAGCTGCCAGGTAGACCCCTTTATATTTTTTCAGGGCTTCCTTAACGGCCGCATTGCGCAACCCCTTCCCGATGCAGGCTTTCATGCCGTGTTCCAAAGTCAAAGGGGTGTACGCATCCATCCTGCCGCTGGTCGTTGGACCGGCGGAGCCGATAGCCTGGCCCGGTTTTGCCGGGGCCGGCCCCACATAATAGATAACCTGTCCCTTTAAATCTACGGGCAGCGGTTCACCTTTCTCGATCAATTCAACCATTTTCTTATGAGCGGCATCCCGGGCGGTATAGATTATACCGCTTATCAGGACATTGTCTCCCGCTTTCAGCCCGAGCACATCTTCATCACTGAGAGGAGTATGCAAGTGTTTGATCTCCACAGAAAACCCTCCTTAACAGATAACTTCCAAGTTCACGTTTTATTTGAGTTCTAAATAACACGTTCCACATGACGTGCAACATGACAGTTAATATTCACTGCCGCCGCCAGGCTGGCAATATGAGCGGGAAAAGTTTCGATATGCACCGCCAGGGCGGTGACACGCCCGCCAAAACCCTGCGGCCCGATACCCAGATCGTTGATCTTTTTAAGAATCCTTTGCTCCAGATCGGCATAGAAAGGTTCCGGATGAGGTTGCCCCAGAGGTCTGACAAGCGCTTTTTTGGCCATTACCGCCACCTTGTCAAAAGTGCCGCCTATACCCACGCCTACAACAATCGGCGGACAGGGATTGGGACCAGACTCCTTGACGTGGTTGACGACGAAATCGACTACACCGTCCACACCGTCCGACGGCTTTAGCATCTTGACCGTGCTCATGTTTTCACTGCCGCCGCCTTTTGGAGCAAAGGTAATCTTAACCTTGTCCCCGGGAACCAGGGAGGTGTAAATTACTGCAGGAGTATTGTCGCCGGTGTTGACTCTCTCCAGAGGATCTGCAACTATTGACTTACGCAGGTATCCCTCCCGGTAACCCTTGCGAACGCCTTCGTTGATCGCATCTTCCAGAGAGCCCCCGGTTAAATGAACCTCCTGCCCCCATTCCACGAAAAAGACGGCAAACCCTGTGTCCTGGCAAACGGGGATTTGCTCATTGCGAGCAATCTCTAGATTTTCAATCAGCTGTTTCAGGACCTCTTTACCGGCAGGTGACTCTTCCTGAGTCAATGCCTTTTTTAAAGCATTGACCACGTCATCCCCAAGAAATATGTTTGCTTCCTGGCACATTTCAGCCACCAGATTGGTTATCGTTAATGCTTCGACTTGCCGCAATTATATTTCCTCCTGTCATAAAATTGGAAATAACAAACCAGTAAACCAATGCTGCTGGAGCCCCTCTATATCCCGGCAGACCGGTATATAATAGATGCTATCAGGAAATCTACAATTATGGCAGCACCATCCTTTTATTTCTATTTAGATTTGATGTTATACTCTATTTACTCAAGATGCAAATACTGTGCCAAGCCAGGCAGGCATTAAATAGAAGAAGGCATCGTCAAGCAGAAAAAAACAACTATCCATAATAACTGCTTTTTTTTACAATGCAATAACTCATTTTGAAAATATCAATCTGAAAACTTTCTTTCATCTTTTACCGGCAGTAATAGCAACAGTGAGCCGGCAATAGGCATGGAGACGTAATTTTTCTAATTAAGCAAATGGCATGGATTTTGCGAGAATGATATAGTAGATTCAGGTCCCGTATGACTTGATTTCGGAAATAGCTTTGTTCTCTAACAATAAGTTTGTTCAGGTTCTCATGATCGGGTCGCGGGAGGAAGATAACTTGTCTGGTGGAAGAGAACAC
>CAZPET010000230.1:0-3407 GCA_964585625.1 uncultured Syntrophomonadaceae bacterium | reverse complement strand
ATGGTACTCGGGGCGTAAGCCCCCGGGAGAGTAGGTCACCGCCGGAGAACCTTTTACAGGCCTCCCCGAAAGGGAGGCCTTAAATTTATCATATAAGTTTGTTTAGCATCCGGGAGAGACGGTTCAAAGGCGACATAACGAATTAGAGGCGCAGGAAAATATTGAGGACATTATCGGTATATACTTCTTGACTAAAAAATAAAATATTGATGAAATGAGATCAAACCTGAAGGCTATTGAAGTCCAGCCCTGACAATATGTTTCGAAGGTGGGAAGATGAAATGAAGGAAAAACTGACCGGCTTTGGGGCCCTGCTTTCTTCATTTTTTGCGGCGATTTGCTGACTGGGGCCGCTGATTTTGGTGCCGCTGGGTCTCGGCGGCCTTAGCAGTGTTTTGGCTTCATCGCTGGGGCGTTACAGAATTACCTTCACTGTTCTGGCCATGGCTCTGCTTCTCTTCTCTCATTTTTTGCATCTCAGGCAAAAGAACCGCAGCAAGGTGAATACAGTGATCCTGTGGATCTCTACCGCTGCGGTAATATTTATTTTAATTTACTTTTAACAAGATACCGCCCGGATCAATACCGGAAGAATCCCCTCATTTATCTTATTTGAGAAGGTTCAAAATATTAGCAGGATAATGCGGATTTAAACTCGAACAAAACTCTAAATATCGCGTTTAGCCGTTCCCCGAAGCCGTCCATTAAAAGAAGGAACTCCATAAACCGGGAGGAACCAATGTTTCTTGAAGGAATGGATGCCTTTCTTCTCAACAATCAATTCAACATGAAAATTTTATAATGAAAATTATGAGCAAGCATTTCACTATGAAACGCCAACACTTAACTTAATCTGCCGCGTAACAGAGAAATTAACGGCTTGTTAAAAGCGTTTGTTGATATGAACTGCGCAAATTTTTAAACACCACTCAAGAATGGCATGAATATTGCTTTTATATAATAATTAAGTGTTTAAGCATAGGCAGCGAGAAATTGAAAGGAGGGGATGTCTAAGACAAGGAAGGGGAGGTTTTCAAGAGGGGCATGGATTTAGTTTTTAGGAACCTGCTATCTGTTGGAGTTCATGAATAACACATTTAGTGTGTGGTTCGCACAAAATTAGATAGGGGGTTGTTTTGTGAGTAAAAAGTTCTTTGCGCTGTCGTTAGTTGTACTGCTGCTCACAGCACTGTTGGCTGGATGTGCTCCGGAAAGCGGAGAGAATGGAGAGGATCCCGAATCAACATATCCGGATAGGAACATTATTGCTGTAGTGGGCTTCAGCCCCGGCGGTCCTACAGACGTAATCGCCAGGGGTGTTTTACCGATTGTTCAAGAAATCCTGGGTGTTGGTATAGGAATCAACAATATGGCCGGCGCTGCCAGCGCTCCGGCAGCAGAACATGTTCTGGCTCAAAAGAGCGATGGCTACACGATTTTTTTTGGATCCGAAATCATGTCTGTATGGCAGACAATGGGAACATCGGATTTGAGCCCGACAAAAGATTTTATTCCCGTTAAGATTGTCAGCGAGGCTATTCCGGTTTTAGCTGTTCCGCCGGATTCGAAATTTAACAGCGCCGAAGAATTGATTGCATATGCAAAAGAACATCCTGGTGAATTGAGAATCAGCACTGCCGGTCCGGGAACAGTGCCCCATGTATCCGGGTTATTGCTGCAGCAGTACCTGGATGTAGAATTTACCTTCGTTCCTTATCAAGGGGGCAAGCCGGCTGTTATTGCAGTAATGGGGGGCGAGGTTGATGCAACCATCGAAATGGTTCAATCAATGGTTGCAGAGTATCAAGGCGGCCAGTTAAAGATACTTGCTTCCTTTACAAATGAACCGATTGATGATGAAAGAGTAAAAGATATTGAGCCCATTGGTAAAATTTATCCGGACCTGAGCAAGCACCTGCCGTATGGACCCTATTTCGGTGTATTTATACACAAGGATTGTCCGGCTGAAGTCGCGGAAGTGTGGGAAGACGCCCTGGACAAAGCATTAGCAGACCAGAGGTGGATTGAATATACCGATCAGTTCCTTCTGGTTCGAGTTGATTACAGCGGTGACGAGGCCATTGAATACTTGGACAAGTGGACATCAAGAGCCGCATGGCTGTTATATGATTCCGGAGGGGCAGAGCACTCTCCCGAAGAATTCGGAATCCCGAGACTCGAACAGTAGCTGTAAGACAAGGTAACATTTTTTAAAGACCAATGGTTGGGCCTTTATCAGGCAAATGATTTTAAAAACAAATCACAGAGGCTCAACCATTGGTTTACCATCAATAGAACGGGCGACATGGGCATTCGCTGCTGTTTTCCGGGGAAAATTGGAAACGGGAGAGGGGAAATGATGAAGCGCGAAAGAGACTTGCTGTTTGCGCCCTATCTTATTCTTGTGCCGGTAACTATAGCCATGTTCTACTGCCTATTTGAGTTTGTATTCAAATCTAAAATAAAGCTGTTTTCGATAAATTCTCCGCTGATTTTTTGTTTCCTGGTCGCCTTTTGCCTGCTTTTATTTTTAGTTTTGAGCCTCATGAATGATTTCAAAGTGATCAAGAAGGCAGGTAACAATGAAAATAAATCTTACGTTGTAGAGAACGAGGATTTAATAAGGATAATATTGTTTATCCTCAGCTTGGTAGCCTACGTGCTGCTAATACCCAGGCTTCATTTTCAAATAACAACGATAATATTTATGACCATAGCTGCTTTTTTACTGAATGATTCCGATAAAATCACTCCAAGACTGTTAAAATCGATAATTTCATCGGTAATACTGGTACCGGTAGTTTATTATATTTTCTACAAAGTATTTGCGGTAATGCTGCCTTAGCAGAGGGGGGAAAACAAGATGACCTTGTTAATGGTTTTGTACGCAATTGTTGGAGCGGCCGTAGGATTACTTATGGGAGCCTTGCCGGGCATTACCGTGACCATGACTGCCGTTCTGGTGGTTTCTTTGACCTACGGTTGGCCGATGACGGATGCATTGGCTTTTATTGTGGGCGCTTTCTGCGGCGGGGTAACGGGAGGCTGCATATCCGCGATCGCCTTGAACATACCCGGCACCAGCGCGGCAGTGGCTACGGCATTTGACGGGCACCCCCTGATGGAAAAAGGAGAGGCGGATAATGCGTTGAGCATAGGCCTGGTGACAAGCTTCATGGGCGGGTTGATAGGACTGGTGATCATGCTTGCAGTGGGCCCCGCCATCGGCAGTTTTGCCCTGAAGTTCGGTTCCCAAGAATATTTTTTGATTACCATGTGGGGTTTGACCCTGGTCGCTGTTTTAAGCAGGGGCAATACTGCCAAAGGTCTGTGCAGCGCTTTCTTCGGTTTGTTTGTCGGAATGATCGGCATGGACCCGGTGATGGGCATGCTGAGATTTACTTTTG
>CAZPET010000229.1:2163-3408 GCA_964585625.1 uncultured Syntrophomonadaceae bacterium | reverse complement strand
AGGTGTAATTGGATGCTCCCCGATCTGGTCACAAAAATAATCAGGCGCCGCCTGGTCGGACCGGAACAAGATTTTTCGTTGCGAGCCGCGCAACATGTCAACCTGGGGCCGGTTCAAAAAACAGGCCTCTATATCCATATTCCTTTCTGTAAAAACATCTGTCCCTACTGCCCTTACAACAAAATCAGCTACGACCAAAGGCTGGCTGAACCGTATCTTCAAGCTTTGCTTGAGGAGGTCGAGCAATACTATAACCGTATCGGCAGGGCGGAGATAACATCGATTTATATCGGCGGCGGCACACCCACCAACCTGGTAAACGAACTGGGGATTGTTTTAAACAGGATCAGGGAGAGGTTCCACGTTACCGGCGATATCTGCGTGGAGACCAACCCGGGAGATCTCGACCGGGAAACGGTTGGCAAACTGCTTCAATACGGGATCAACCTGGTTAGCCTGGGCGGGCAAAGCTTTGACAACCGCTACCTGAAACTGCTCGGCCGGAGCTACCATGCGGCTGCATTGGATCATTCGCTCGAGCTGGCGCTTAACGCCGGTTTCAAATCGGTCAACCTCGACCTGATGTTTGCCCTGCCGGGGCAGACCACGGTAGAAGTGGAACGGGACCTGGCCAGGGCGGTCCGCAGCGGGGTTGATCAGGTGACCACCTACCCGCTTTTTTCTTTTCCCTATTCCACTGTTGGCCGCTACCGCAAACTAAAAAAGGTTAAGATGCCGAACCTTGCAACCAGGAGAAAAATGTACCGGACCATTCACGGCTTTTTTTTGGAGCATGGCTTCCGGCGAGTTTCGGTTTGGGGCTTTTTGCAGGGCGAAGCGCCTCGTTATTCCTCGGTAACCAGGGAGCTCTACATCGGCCTGGGAGCGGGGGCCGGTTCGCATGTTCCGGGAGTTTTTTACCTGAACACATTCTCGGTAGAAGAATATATCAAGAGCTGCCGGGCCGGCAGGATGCCGGTGGCCCTAAGTATGGATTTCACCGAGATGATGGCGTTATACTACTGGCTTTACTGGCGGCTCTACGATACCTCCATCCCGAAAGAACAGCTCTTCACGCTTTTCGGTGAGGGGAACCGGGAGCTTAAACTCTTACTTCGGCTTTTATATGCCTTCAAGATGGCCGGGGATGGAGGGGAGCAGATAGTGCTTAACGAGCGAGGCGCTTTCTGGCTGCACTTAATGCAAAACTACTTTGCGCTGCCATATATCAACAAGGTCTGGTCC
>CAZPET010000229.1:0-2063 GCA_964585625.1 uncultured Syntrophomonadaceae bacterium | reverse complement strand
GTTATCTTTTCATGTAAGCAGGCTTGTTTTTGGAGAACCCGTAACGCTCGATGATCTCAACATTTTCGCTGTACTTTTTCTTGAGCCTCTCCAGCTGGGACTGGTTGAGGTTGAAATTTTCCGGCCCTTTCTCGAAAACTTCGGAAAGAACCAGCATGCGGTGGCGCCAGTCGCGGTAGCACCAGTGAATATCGTAATCCACGTTGCTGATCCAGGCCCTGCCGCTGTCCATATCCTTGGAGAGTTCCAGATTCAGCAGCATGCCGTATTCCACCAGATCGGTAGAACAAGACGGGTAATGCTGGTCCGTGTAAAAGTTACCCAGAGAATAGATCACCGGGACTGAACGGGTGTTGCCATCCTCCTCCGGCACATTAATCCACTCGCAGGGTTGCACAAGCTTGGGGTGCCCGCCAATGATCATATCGGCGCCGGCGGCTGCCATTGCCCGGGCGGCCTCCCGCTGCAGCTCAAAAGGATAATCGACATACTGTTCACCCCAGTGGGGGATGACCGCCACCAGGTCCGCTCCAGCGGCACGAGCGCTTTTGATATCAGCGATAATAGGGCTGATATCAGCAAATTCGGGATCGGGGGAGTTAGGGATCAGGTTAACCGCGTACTCATACCCTACCGGTACAGCGATCCCGTTGGTCCAGTAGGTATAGGCGACAAAAGCCATTTTGATCCCGTTGATCTCTACAATATCCACAGCATCCCGTTCTTCTTTGCTCAGGTAGGCGCCGGTGGTGTGAAATCCAAGATCGCGCACATTTTTCAGGGTGGCCTGCAAGCCCTCCACATCGCGGTCCATGCAGTGGTTGTTGGCGAAGGAGTAAAGGTTGATCCCGGCTTTTTTTAGCGCATGGGAGAGGGCAATGGGAGCATTGAAGGTAAGAATACCTTTGTCCATACCGCCGGTGTATCCGGAAACCCCCCATAGATCTATTTCCGGCCCCGCCTGTGCCGTCTCCAGGGTAATCATGGCGATATCGGCCTTCTGGAAGTAGGGGGCAATGAATTCAAAGGCGGGCCAAAAATCGTACTCCCCGTTACCCTGACGGTTTTCATTCAGGACCGCCAGATGGGGGTACAATCCCCCCACAGCTGTCAGGGTGATGGTGCGGATATCCGATTCCGGCCCGGGTTCAGGCCCGGGCTCAACCTGATCCGGATCTTCCGGCGCAGAATGGAATAAAGAAGGTATATCCAACTTAACCGCCGCCAGAATTACAACTGCCAGTATTATGAACAAGACTATGATATGAATACGACGCATATGGCACACTCCTTTGATCAATTCTATTCAGGTGTGGTGCTGTTATTACGGATAACCGGAAACCGGGGCGGCAAGTGTCTTATCCGAGGCGCAGTTTACCGGCCGGCTAGTAACTTTCTTTCATGTAGTCAGGCTTGTTTTCTGAAAACCCGTACTGCTCAAGAATCTCAACGTTTTTTTGATATCTCTCCTTAAGCTTTTCATACTGCGCAGCAGTAATATTATATTGTCCGGGACCGTTTTCGAAAACTTCTTGGAGAATTAATATACGGTGGCGCCAGTTCCGGTGACACCAGTGAATCTTGTAATCTACGTTGCTGATCCAGGCCTTTCCGCTGTTCATATCCTTGGATAGTTCTACGCCCAACAGGATGCCGTATTCTACCAGATCTGTAGGAATACCATCTTGCGGCAAGTAATGCTGGTTGGTAAAGAAGTTCCCCATGGAGTAGACCACCAGGGTAGCCCGATCGCCGGTGTAGATCCAGTCCATCGGCTGTACGACATGGGCATGGCCGCAGAGAATCAGGTCCGCCCCGGCGGCGGCCAACTTCCTGGCATCGGCTTTCATCTTTTCGGTCGGTTCAGTAAAATACATGCGCATATCACCCCAGTGGGGGTAGACCGCCACCAGGTCCGCTCCGGCGGCGTGGGCGCTCTCGATATCGGCGATCACCGGACTGATATCCTGGAACAAGGGGATGATGTTCAGGGCGTACTCGTGCCCCTCCGGAACCGGATTCTCGCTTCTGTCGGTGTAAGAGATGAAAGCCACCTTGATGCC
>CAZPET010000228.1:0-3431 GCA_964585625.1 uncultured Syntrophomonadaceae bacterium | reverse complement strand
ATTTTTCAATGATATCATTGTACCGTGGAAAAAATGAGTAACAGTCACATTAAAAAACGAGAACACCCTGGCCCACTCTAATGGATTCAAATTTGATAAAAAAACATCTGCATAACGATTAGGCTCATAAATAGCGATAATTTGTACCTTGTTACCGAAATATTCTTTAATCTTCTTGCCATAATAACCACCGGCCATTAATCCAATTATCGGCCGCGAGAAGTCGGCTCCGCTGTCTATCAGCTTCTTTTCAAGATCGTTCATATCCACAGGCAGAGAGTCCAGATCGAGCAAGATGGAGGGATCACAATTGCGGTAGATCGGGTTTTCTATATGGCAATACCTGAGCATATCCTCTGTGGTTGATTCTCTAGTTCCGATATATCTAAAACTACTAACCGATTTATTGAGAAAAGCCCTCTGACCTTCTGTCATATTTTTATAGTACTGCCCATGTGCGGATGCAGCATAGCTCATTTTTATAGCACTAATATCTTCTCCAAGGAAATAGGCGTTAGGAAATGGTTTAGCAATCCAATTCCATACTGCATCGCTTCCGACAATGACAATATCGTACTTACCATCGATCTCGTTAAAACAGGTTTTATAATCGTCGGAGATCATTCTATGCTTAGACAATGGCAGATATAGTTCTTGTGACTCATCAAATAGCTTGTATATTTTCAATAGCTTTTCACCATCTTGTTTACGCATTCTCTTTAATTTCAAATCATAACCTCTTCTAGAAGAAGCTGTAGAGTAGTCAATAACTTCTACATCTAGATTGGGAAAGTCCCTTTTTAATCTTTGTATTAGTGAAAAACATTGGATAAATGCCCCATAATTATAGCTTCTATGAAATGTCAGTATGCCAATTTTCATGATATTCCTCCTCCCCTAAAAAACTAATTATTTCTTCAACAATCGTAGGCCTCCTTGCTTGCGATCGAGCTATGTAGTTGACAATATAAATTTTTTCTTTACGGTTTCGTTTTTCCCTTCTTTCAGTCAGCAGGATGACACCCAAAAGTCCTTTCCGTCATTCTGCCTACACCCCTGTCATTTTTGACGAACGAACAGGTCATCCTTCGGACCCTTGGCGGCAGAACCAGGCATAGGTTCTCTTGATCCCCTGCTCCAGGGAGGTGGCTGCGCGCCAGCCGATGCCGGAGAGGATGGACGAATCCAAAAGTTTACGCGGCGTGCCGTCGGGCCTGCTCCCGTCCCAGGAGATCTCGCCGCGGTAACCGACAATCTTCTTCACCAGCAGCGCCAGGTCCCGCACCGTTATCTCCATGCCGCTGCCGATATTGACCAGGTCGGCGCTATCCCGGCGGCGCATGAGAAAGAGGCAGGCATCGGCCAGGTCGTCCACGTAGAGAAATTCGCGCCGGGGGGCACCCGTACCCCAGAGAACGACCCCGGGGGCCCGGTTTATTCTGGCCCGGTGGAACTTGCGGATCATTGCGGGTAAAACATGGGAGCTTTCCGGGTCGAAGTTGTCACCCGGGCCGTAGAGGTTGGCCGGCATGACCGAGATAAAGCCGGTGCCGTACTGGCGGTTGTAGGCCCGGCACATGGTGATGCCGGCGATCTTGGCCACGGCGTAAGGCTCGTTGGTCGGCTCGAGCTTGCCGTCCAGGAGATACTCCTCGCGCAGCGGCTGGGGGGCAAACTTGGGATAGACACAGGAGCTGCCGAGGAAAAGCAGTTTCTTAACGGCATGCAGGTGGCACTGGTGGATTACATTTGTCTGGATGGCCAGATTATCATAAATAAACTCGGCGGGGCGGTCGCGGTTGGCCAGGATACCGCCCACGCGGGCCGCGGCGAGAAAGACGTAGTCAGGCCGCTCCCTCGAAAAGAACAGGGCTGTGGCCCTTTGGTCGCGCAGGTCCAGTTCAGCACTGGTCCGGACAACCAGGTTCCGGTAGCCCGCCGCTTCCAGCCTGCGCACCAGGGCGGAGCCGACCAGCCCCCGGTGTCCGGCGATATAGACCTTACTGTGTAGATCCATTTGCACGGCCTCCTTCCTGCAGGCAGACACGCTCGCGGGCGGCCTCTTTCAGATCGGCCTGCACCATCATCCGGACGAGCTCCGGCAGGGCCACCCGGGGGCGCCAGCCCAACACGGCCCGCGCTTTTGACGCGTCGCCGGTGAGGCAGTCCACCTCGGTCGGCCTGAAGTAACGGGGATCCACCTCGACCAGCAGCTTCCCGGAGGCGGCATCAAGGCCCTTTTCGTTTGCCCCCCGGCCCTCCCAGGCCAGGCCGATCCCCGCTTCCCTGAAAGCAAGGCTGCAGAACTCCCGCACCGATGCGGATTTGCCGGTGGCAATGACGTAATCGCCGGGCTGCTCCTGCTGCAGCATCAACCACATTGCCTTCACGTAGTCGCCGGCAAAACCCCAGTCCCGCTTCGCGTCCAGGTTGCCCAGGTACATTTTCTCCTGCAAGCCAAGTTTGATCCGGGCCGCGGCCCGGGTGATCTTGCGGGTGACAAAGGTTTCACCCCGCAGCGGCGACTCGTGGTTGAAGAGGATGCCGTTGCTGGCGTGCATGCCGTAGGCCTCGCGGTAGTTGACGGTGATCCAGTAGCTGTAGAGTTTGGCGGCGGCATAGGGGCTGCGGGGATAAAAGGGGGTCGTCTCGCGCTGGGGTATTTCCTGCGCCCTGCCGAAGAGCTCACTGGTGGAGGCCTGGTAGAAGCGGACCCGGCGCTCCATCCCCAGGATACGGATCGCCTCTAAAAGCCGCAGTGTTCCCAGGGCATCGGCGTTGGCGGTATATTCAGGCGTTTCAAAAGAAACCTGGACGTGACTTTGGGCGGCCAGGTTGTAGATTTCATCGGGCCGCGTTTCCTGGATGATGCGGACCAGATTGGTTGCATCTGTCAGGTCGCCGTAATGCAGAAAAAAGCGATCGGCTCCCTCATGGGGATCCACGTAGAGGTGATCGATCCGCTGCGTGTTGAAAAGAGAGGAGCGCCTCTTGATCCCGTGCACCCGGTAACCCCTGTCCAGCAGGAATTCCGCCAGGTAGGCCCCGTCTTGCCCCGTTACACCGACAATTAACGCGGTTTTCAGCATTGAATTTCCCCTTTCTGCGGCAAACGTCCTCCTGACCCGTTCCGGCAGGCGAGGATAACGGGTCGCCTCTTTTTGGTATATATCTTATTCTAGCATAAATTGCGCAGATGGGTAACCCCCATTGAGCCCGCAGGCAGGAAATATGACGGCGAATGTAGTAATATGTAGTAATTAAAACGCGGAAACCTATTGTATTGTCTCATTCCCGGCAGAGGCAAGCTCGAAGAAGATAATCGAAAGCAGGTGTTTTCCATAAAGGGCCGGACCGGCGGGTTAAGAGTATCTGTAGTCACGGTAAGCTATAACAGCGCAGACCATATCGAATGGACGATCAAATCCGTG
>CAZPET010000227.1:0-3452 GCA_964585625.1 uncultured Syntrophomonadaceae bacterium | reverse complement strand
TTCCAGAAGAAGAATGTTGCGATGGTTGCCGAGAATCCGCTGCACCGTTTCGCGTACGACCGGATTGCGATGGACCGGAAATACAAGCGGCAGGTGCAGATCGTCGACCAGGCGCCTGAGGGCGCGGCAGATTGCTTCCAGGGGCTTGCCCCAGCTTTCGCGGCGGTGCACTTCAGCAAGCAGCACCGGGCGGTTGAAGTCGATTTTGTTGAGGCGTGTTTCCGGAAATTCGAAATCTTCCCGGACGGTGGTTTTCAAGGCGTCGATTACGGTATTGCCGGTAACATAGATCGACTCCGGCGGGACTCCTTCATGCAGTAGGTTACGGTGAGCGCGAACGGTCGGAGCGAAGTGAAGGTCTGCCAGGGCGCCGGTGAGACGGCGGTTAAGTTCTTCGGGAAAGGGGCTGTTCTTGTTAAATGTGCGCAGCCCGGCTTCGACGTGGCCAACAGGGATGCCCTGGTAAAAAGCAGCCAGGGCGGCGGCGAAAGTAGTGGTGGTGTCGCCGTGCACCAACACAAGGTCGGGTTTTACCCGGTGCAAGATCTGCTCCAGCCCGGCCAGAGATCCGCAGGTAATGTCGGTAAGGGTTTGCCGGGTCCGCATCAGGTCAAGATCGTATTCAGGAGCAATTTCAAAAAGCGCCAGGACCTGATCCAGCATCTCGCGATGCTGCGCGGTTACTGCGGTCAGGGTTTTAATATCCGGGCTATCTTTCAAGATCCGGATCAGCGGCGCCATCTTTATTGCTTCCGGGCGGGTGCCAAATACGGACAGGATCGTCGGCAAGATTGACTCCTTTAAAACATGTAATATTTTATCACAAATTCCATTGCTCACCTGATCATAACATATCAATGCTTTTTGGACTACCTGCTTTCTCAGGTATAACCAGGCCCCTTTTTACAAGCAACTCCCGGTAAAAGTATGTTTCAATTCAAAGCAGCTCCGGGCAACAGGAAAGCTTCATATTTTCTAAATCTTGACCATGTTTCACCATTATATGATATAGCTATAAAATTCCTTAAGGATGAAGCAGGGATCTGTCTGAATATGTCTAATTATGTCTAAGCAGTATGTATGATCATTTTTAAGGAGACGGCAGTCAGTCATGAGAAAAAGAAAGCTATCAGCAAAATCTCTGCAGATGAATCATATTTTCCTGATTATATCAATTTGTCTTAACTTATTTTTTATATTGAGCCCTGGAGGTAAAACAGGGGATAAGCAAGAGGTAAGCTGGCAGCAACTGAAGGAGATCAGAGAACCGGGTACATACGGCCCCTCGGATATCGAAGTAGTGGAGGGTCCTCTAAGGATCAGCGCGCCGGGAGTTCTACTGCAAAACACCAGGATTACAGGTGACCTGGTTCTCACGGCAGCCATCGGTGACGGCTGTGCCGACCTGTTCAGGGTATTCGTGGAAGATACGGCCCTGGTCCAGGGCGGCGGTGAGAACACGGTAGTTTTTGAAGACGCTGTCATCAACGAACTGGTGATCAACAAGGAAGAAGGCAAGGTGCGGGTTGTCCTTAAAGGGAATACCGTTGTCGAGAAGCTAACCATCTTGGGGGAGACCAGCCTTTCAGCTGAAGGTCTTTCCAGTGAAGGCCGGATCGGTGAACTGTCAATAGAGACGGCGGCGGAAACTGAACTGGAAGGTGTTTTTGATACTGTTTCCGTGGCGGAAAAGGCAGCCCGGGTTACAATTTTAGCGGGACAGGTAAAAAATCTCCGCACCGGTAAAGATGCCGGAGAGGCCTTGATTACCCTGAAAGAAGGGGTGATCATTGAATCGCTGGAGGCCGGGGCACCCCTGGAGCTGGCCGGCGATGGCACGGTTAAAGAAATTTCGGTTTCATCCCCGGGGCTGTGTAAATTATCAGGTAATCTGGAGAAAGTTTCAGCCGGCGGCCGGGGAATCTTCCTTGAATTTGGTTCCGGTAATACCGGAACCCTGCTGGTGGTGGCCTCTGAGGGCACCGTGATGATCCACCTGGCCGGGGAAGCGTTAATTCAAAATATGGAGTTGAACGGCGCCGCCGGAGTTACAGGAAGCGGTACCATCGAGCGGGTCCGGATCAACGCGCCCGGAACCACCATCGAGCAGAGCCCGGGCAGCGTGGAGCTGGCTGAAGGAATCAAGGCGGAAGTGGCCGGAAAGGTGCTGACGGGAAAGCGGGAGAAAGAGGAGCCTGCACCTGCCAGGCCTCCTTCTACTCCGTCTTCTCCAACTCCGCCGCCTTCACCGCCCACGCCCCCCCCGACGCCCGCAGATCCGGTGGCCGAATTTAAGGTTGGTAAAGATCTTCCTACTTTCGATGGAAAAGTAACAGTAGGTGTTAAGCTCAGCTATACAGATCCACAAAACTATGCAGTATGGGTTGGCGACACGCAATTGACCTATTACCCAAGTACCGGTTTTTTCGGTGGTAATGTGCCCGAAAGCGATGCAATTAGAAGCAAGGTTAGGGTGGCCAAAAACTAGTCTACCAATTGTGTTAATGGAGAAAATGATATGGGAAAAAAACAAAATCTAAAAATATTTGCTTTTACAATAACTGTTTTTGTGCTTACTATCTTTCCTCCATCGACGGCATCAGCATACATAAAAGGATATGTTTCGAAAGGTTTTGACGGTCAATATTATGAGTATGATTATGATGTTCTTCTAGAGTCGTACGTAACTCATCTTTTAGGGTCTCCTGCGCCGGTATTCTCGGATTACATTAATAAAACTCTGCACGCTTTTGTAGACAATACAAACGGTTATATCGATTATAATGATATCGTCGAAGCTTATGTTAGCGCTATGCTTAGTGATAAAGCTTTTGACGTAAACAAATACACCTCCAGCAGCGAGGCGAAAAAGGCGGACATGCCCGGGGAGATTTACGTGGTGTCCCTGGGAAGCGACGGCACGCTGCAGTTTACCAGGAAGATCCTGGACGAGGTGGATGATTTATTGGCAGCGGTGAACGGGGCGTCAAACCAGGCTGAACTGGAGGCGTTGATTACTTCCAAGGCCTTGGAGTTAGGTCTGGATCTGACACCTTACACGAAACTTAATAGATACGGTCAAACGGCGGTCCTGAATGAGGTCCTGGCCAGAAGGCCGGAGCAGGGGTTTAACTCCCTGGCTCAGGTCAAGAGCATATTCAACGAAGCGGTGACGGCGGCGCAGGTTGCGCTGGATGCCGCCCTGAAGGCGATCAACGAGGCCACCGATGCAAACATTATGAAGCAAGCCCTTGGCGATAAAGGGGACATCATGGAGCTCGGTCTGGGCTGCTACAACCTGACAGCGACCGAGCTGGATACCCTGGCCGTTCGGCTCCTGCAGCTTAAACCCTTTTCCTCCCTGAAAGAACTGCAGCGGATTTTGCATACCGCGGTTATGGCGATCCGCTCCGGTTTCGTGATCAATCATACGCGGTACGGCTATACGTTGA
>CAZPET010000226.1:0-3474 GCA_964585625.1 uncultured Syntrophomonadaceae bacterium | reverse complement strand
ACGCCCACGGAAATAGGTTTCCCGCAGAGTTCCGGGGATATCGAGAGCACAATCTTCTGCCTTCAGGCGATGGGCGCGCGCATCAAGCGCGCCGGCGGCAGCGTCGTGGTGAGGCGGCTGTCTAAAGCGCACCCCTCTCCGCTGCTCCACTGCGGTGAAAGCGGTTCCACGCTGCGCTTCCTGTTGCCGGTAGCAGCCGCGGTCTGCGGCGGCGGGCGCTTTAACGGCAGCGGGCGGCTGCCGGAGCGGCCGCTGGGCGAGCTGGTGGCGGCCATGAAAAAGCACGGGGTTACATTTTCACAGGATAGGCTGCCCTTTACTATTTCCGGGAAGCTAAAACCCGGGAACTACGAGCTTCCCGGGAACGTGAGCTCGCAATATATCACCGGGCTGCTGCTGGCGCTGCCGGGGCTCCCCGGCAGCAGCGCGATTCACCTCACCGGCAGGCTTGAATCATCCGCCTACGTGGAGATGACGCTGGCGTCGCTCCGCCGCTTCGGCATCAATGTGCGCGCCCCGGAGGGCAGGTTCGATATACCGGGAGGCCAAAAGTACATCTCTCCCAGGGCAGTGAAGGTTGAGGGCGACTGGTCAAACGCGGCCTTCTTTCTGGCTGCCGGCGCCCTGGGCGGTCCGGTGGCGGTCACGGGGCTGGATCCTTCGTCCCGGCAGGGGGATAAGGCCATCGCCCCGCTCCTGGCGCGTTTTGGCGCTCACACCGAGATATCCGGCAGCAGGGTCACTGTAAGCTGCGGAGAACTTCACGGGTGCGATATAGATGTCAGCGAAATCCCGGATCTGCTGCCGGTGCTGGCGGCGGTTGCCGCTTCGGCCGGCGGCGCCACGAGGTTTTCAGGGTGCGCGCGACTGCGCCTCAAGGAAAGTGACCGGATCGCCTCCACGGCGGCCATGATCAACTCCCTGGGGGGCGTCGCCGTGGAACTGCCCGAAGGCCTGGTCGTGCGCGGTAGCAGCCTTACCGGCGGGACTGTCAAAAGTTTCGGCGACCACCGCATCGCCATGGCCGCGGCCGTGGCCGCGGTTCGCTGTGTAAAACCCGTGACCATACTGGACGCCGGCGCGGTAGAAAAATCTTACCCCGCCTTTTTTACCGATTATCTCAAGCTGGGAGGTAGAGTGGATGGCATCTGAATTTGGAAAGCTCCTGAAAATATCCGTCTTCGGCGAATCTCACGGCCGGGCCGTGGGGGTGCTGCTCGACGGGCTTCCGGCAGGAGAGGAAATCGACACGGAGGCGCTGCAGCGGTTCATGGAGCGCCGCCGGCCGGGAAAGGATGCTCTTTCCACCGCCCGCCGGGAAGCCGACAGGCCCCTGTTCCTCTCGGGAATAACCGGCGGCAGGACCAACGGCAGCCCTCTCTGCGCCATGATTGAGAATACGGATGCCCGTTCAGCCGACTACACAGCGCTGGCCGATACGCCCCGGCCCGCGCATGCGGATTACACCGCCCATGTAAAATGGAAAGGCATGGCGGACCTGCGCGGCGGCGGCCACCTCTCGGGCCGGCTGACGGCGCCCCTTTGCATTGCCGGCGGGATCGCCAAACAGATCCTGGCCCGGCGGGGGATTTATACCGGCGCTCACCTGGCTTCCGTGGGAGATGCCCACGACGCGCCCTTCCCGCTTATACCTACGAAAGAGATCTTTGATCAGCTGGCCGCAAAAGCATTCCCTGCTATCGACGAGCAAAGGGGATTAAAAATGCAGGCCCTGATTGCAGAAGCAGCGGCGGAAGCGGATTCTGTCGGGGGTGTAATCGAGTGTGCCGCCATCGGGCTTCCCGCAGGCATCGGCTCGCCGCTCTTCGGTGGTGTGGAGAACCGCCTTGCCGCCGCCATCTTCGGCATACCGGCCGTAAAGGGGCTGGAGTTCGGCGCCGGATTTAAGAGCGCCGGGCTGCGGGGTTCGCAGAACAACGATCCCTTCCTTGTTGATGAAGAGGGCAGCATCAGGACAGGGACAAACAACAGCGGCGGGATTCTCGGCGGGATCACAAACGGCATGCCGCTGCTGCTCCGGGTGGCCATAAAACCCACGCCCTCGATCGGGATCCCCCAGCAAACGGTGAGCCTTTCCCGCCTCGAACCTGAAACGCTCACCATAACAGGGCGGCACGACCCCTGCATTGCGCACCGGGCGGTGCCTGTTGTTGAAGCCGTCACGGCGGCTGTACTTCTGGACATGATACTGGAGGGAGAGGGCTATGGAATTAAGTGAACTGAGGGCTAAAATTGACGCTGTTGATGAGGCCATGCTTAAGCTTTTCCTGGAGCGGATGGAGCTCTCGGAAAAAATAGCGGAATCCAAACGCAAAAGCTCGCTGCCCATTCTTAACCGGGAACGCGAGCGGGAGATCCTGGCCAGAATGACCGCAAAATCCGGCGGCATGGAAAAGCACGCCTATCACTTTTTTGAAACACTGATGGGGCTGTCCCGGGCCCGCCAGATCGAGCTCAACTCGGCGCCTTCGCAGATCCGCGCCCGGATCGAGGCGGCGCTTTTAAACGCCGGGGAGCTCTTTCCGCAAACCGGGACCGTTGCCTGTCAGGGCCTTGAAGGGTCAAACTCGCAGGCCGCCTGTGACCGGTTGCTGCCGCGCGGACAGATTGTTTATATGAAAACTGTTGAGGCCGTATTTGATGCCGTGGAATCCGGGCTCTGCAAGTTCGGGGTCCTCCCCATAGAGAACAGCACCTACGGGTCCGTCCGCGCTAATTACGACCTGCTGCAGAGAAAACAAGCTTCCATCATCCGCAGCACCCGCCTCTGCATCCGCCATGAGCTCCTGGCCAAGCCCGGCACAAAGCTAGGGGAAATCACCGCGATTTACTCCCATGAACAGGCCATCGGCCAGTGCAGCCGCTACCTGGCCTCCCTTTCCGGGGTGCAGCTCATCCCCTGCGGCAACACGGCCATGGCGGCAAAAATGGTTGCGGAGTCGGATAATCCCGGCGCGGCGGCGATATCCTCGCATTCCTGCGCCGCGCTTTACGGTCTTGAAGTCGCGGCCGCAGATATCCAGGACAGCGACAACAACTACACCCGCTTCATCTGCATCGCCAAAGAGCCTGCCATCTACGCCGGCGCCAACAAGATCAGCCTCATTGTGGCCTGTGACAACAGGCCCGGCGCGCTCTTTGAAATCCTCTCCAGGTTCTCCGCCCTCGGCCTGAATATGAGCAAGCTGGAGAGCTGCCCGGTTACAGGCAGGAATTTCGAATTTATCTTTTTCATAGAACTCGACGCCTCCGTAAAGGAGCCGGGGGTCTTGCCCATGCTGGAAGACCTGGAGCGGAGCTACGAGAACTTCATCTTTCTGGGCAACTATGCAGAGGTGTAACATGGGCCCCAAAATATACGGCCTTATCGGCCGCACCTTGAAACACAGTTATTCCAAGCCCATTCACAGGGAGCTTGGAAACAGCGCCTACCGCCTGATTGAGCTTGAGCCG
>CAZPET010000225.1:0-3484 GCA_964585625.1 uncultured Syntrophomonadaceae bacterium | reverse complement strand
GACCACAAGCCGGTAGGTATATGTCTTTTCCACCTGCACATCCTTGTCAATGAAAAAGTTGTCCTCCAGGGAGCTCAGCAGCGTCTCGCCTCGATAGAGTTCATAATGGACCTTCTTGGTATCCCCTGGCTCCCAGGAAAGGGAGACCGAGGGCCTGCCGTCATCATCGTAGTGCACGACACAATCAAAGAACTTCGGAGGAGGCGGCGGGGTATCTTTCAGGACCTCCTGCGGCCAGGACGGCACGGTAAGTCCGTAAGCATCCTTGATCAGCTTCACCCGCTGGGCCTGATTCAAAACCCAGTACCAGATCCCGTCCTTGGTCTGGCTGCTCCCTTTCAAAGGGAAGAAACGGATATTGTCTTCCGTGAGCTTCAAATCGCGGGCGTAATAGGCCAGCGCCGCTACCTGTTTAAATGTAAGGTTGGTATCGATATAATCGCGGTAAACCTTGAAAGTCATGGGGATATTTTTGAAGAGGTCGTATTCCTTGTAATAGTTAAAGGTGGCCATGAGAATGTTGAACTGCCGCTGCAGCCGTCCCATATCCTGCCCGGAGCGGTCATCGCGGTGCCGGACGTAGGTAAGAAACTGTTCCCCCATCAGGTGCTGCGGGCCCTTGGCCAGCTTGACATTCCCGTGGCGGTCACAGAAATCCTCTTCGACGTCATACCAGACACCGCCCATTGCGTTAACAATATAGACAACGCCGTCCATATCTACCGCGGCATAGTAGTGAATCGGGATGCCCCCCAAAGTCGAACTGGCCGTCTCCAGGGTGAAGCGGAGCCCTTCCGCATCGCGGTCCTTCCCTTTTCCGTAATGGTAGCCGTGGAAGTAAGAGTGGTTGATTTTATCCTTGATCCCTGTATAATAGACCGGAACATAAGAGTCCCGGGGTATCCGCACAAAAGTAACTTCATCCCTTTTAAAATCAATGGTCACTACGGCAATAAAATCTGGGAGAAAAAGATAGGCGTATTCTTCTCTTTCGCTGTCCCGGTCAAATCCCAGCAGGGCAATGTTGACCATATGTTTCGGGAACTCCTGATCGACGCTGTATTCTTTCTCGGCGACAGCGGGTTTCCCCAACGTCAGGGAATCGGGGTTGATGATCTGCAGCGCCGTCATGAGAACATAGATCAAGCCCACTATGAGAATCAGGCCAATAGCGCCCCAGATCAAATACTTGCGTGGAAGTTCCTTGATTTTTCCCAGGATACCCCGGAAATATTCAAGGGTTTTTTGCCCGCGCTCCTTGATGAAGGAACCGGCTTTCTGGAAGCGATCTTTAAAATATGTCGCCGCCTTCTGAAAACGTTCTTTTATGGATAAACCGGCTTTGCGCAATCTCTCTTTTAATCCACCAATTCTTTCTTTAAATCCCTTTTTCAATTATAGACACCCCTTTAACAAACTCAATTGGCCTTGTTCCTTGCCTTCGACATATCGACCAGTTTACCCAGGCCTGTTTTTTTCTCTATTTGCCTCGATCTGTCTTCAGCATGGAATGAGGGGATGACCGACTGCAGAAGAACAATTACTTCCTCGGTCGAATTGACCCAGCCCGGATTGCTGATCGTCTCAATCAATTTTTCCAGGGCAACCTTGTCAATACTGTCCGGCCTGGTCGTAAAGATACGTTCGTGCCGGGTTACACCCAGCTCCTCCCCGGGGGTAAAGATCTCCTCAAAAAGCTTCTCCCCCGGCCTGATACCTGTAAAAACTATCTGGATATCTCTTTTCGGCCGGTAACCGGCCAGTCTGATCATCCGCTTCGCCAGATCCACTATCTTCATCGGTTTACCCATATCAAGGATAAAGAGTTCGCCTCCCTCGGCCAGGGCGCCCGCCTGAATGACCAGCTGCACCGCTTCGGGAATGGTCATAAAATAGCGGACCATCTCCGGATGGGTCACGGTTACCGGACCCCCGCGGGCGATCTGCTTACGAAAAAGGGGCACCACACTGCCACGGCTGTCGAGCACGTTGCCAAAGCGAACCGAGGCAAAACGAGTCCCGTCTTCTGTGGCGATCTGCTGCACCAGCATTTCCGCCACCCGCTTGGTCGCCCCCATGATGCTGGTCGGATTGACCGCCTTGTCGGTGGAGATAAATATGAAGGTCTCTGTACCGTATTTCTCAGCCGCCCGGGCTACCTGCCAGGTTCCCAAAATATTGTTCTTTACCGCCTCGGCGGGGTTGTTTTCCATCAGGGGGACATGCTTGTGCGCGGCGGCATGAAAGACCACGTGCGGCCGGTACTTTGAGAAAACAAGGTCAACAGAAGCCTGTTCCCGGACGTTGAAGATTAAAGGGATCAACCCTACCCCCTCGCCTGTATCCGCCAGCTCCTGGTGGATTTCATAGATGCTGTTTTCACTTTGATCCAGCATCAGCAACCTGGACGGCGCAAAGCGGATCACCTGCCGGCAGAGTTCGGAACCGATCGAGCCCCCCGCCCCCGTGACGAGGACAGTCCTGTTTCGCAGATAACCGGCCATGGATGCAAGATCAAGGTTTACCGTTTCCCGATCGAGAAGATCCTCCACCTGCAGTTCCCGGACCTGGTTCACGATCGGTCCTTCGATCATTTCATATACTGAAGGCAAGATATGTAATTTAGCCGGCGTGGTTTCACAGATGTCCACGATCTCCCTGATCACCTCGCCGGGCGCTGAAGGAATGGCGATGATAATCTCCTGGATCCCGTATTCATCTACCAGCCGGGGAATATCTTTGCGCCGGCCGAGAACGGGAACCCCGAACATTTGCAGTTTCTGCTTGGCCGGATCGTCATCGGCAAAACCAACCAGCACCGTGTTGGCCAGGCTTCGGTTTTTCATTTCACGGGCCAGCATGGCCCCGGCATCGCCCGCCCCTACCACCAGCACCGGTATTCTGCCCTGCCGGTAGATCGTCCTTACCAGCCGGTGTCTCAGCAATTTCCATGAAAATCGGGAGCCGCCGATCAGCAAAATAATGATCATCCACGAAAGGGCGAATATGCTTCGCGGCAACGGAAAGGCGCCTTCCTCCATCTGCAGGTAAGAATAAATAAAGTTGACCACGCTGCCTGCGCTGACCGCCCCTATGATCGAGAGAAGTTCTTCAGTGCTGGCATACTGCCAGAGACGGTTGTAGAGCCAGAAAAAATAAAAACAGATTAGAAGCACGATGGTGAAAAAAGGAGCCATCCGTCTGAAGTTCGCCAGGTACTCCAGCGGGATCTCCCCGTCAAAACGAAGCCAGAGAGCCAGATAAATTGACAGGTTTATGATCAGGGCATCTATAGCCATCAGGAAATACATCCGACGAAATGTGCGCACAGATTGCCTCCCGGTTAGATAAGTATATTTTCCAGTTCTTCTTCAACGAGGTTTTAAATTCCTGCAACATGCCAATCTTTTGATCCTCAAATTCAACGTTTCAAAAGCCTGACGCTGTTCTTTTTCCAAATTGTTATCACGAAAGTAAAAAACCA
>CAZPET010000224.1:0-3484 GCA_964585625.1 uncultured Syntrophomonadaceae bacterium | reverse complement strand
GGGCCAGGGGGTCGCTGCTGTAGACGGGCACTTCGACAAAGCGGGTGGCGATGGCTTGGAACCACTTGTAGCGCGGCTCGCAGATGAAGCCCGATCCCAAAAGCATGGTCGGATTGCCCATCCCGCCGGGTATCGGAGATGCCTCGGGCGGCTCACCGGATTCCATCCAGAGCTTGCAGTAGCCCATGGTATTGGTGACGTAGGTGCAGAGCTCCGGGGAGTAGCCGTCCCCTTCGGCTGTTTTGATAAAGTCGGGGGCAACCAGGCGGCTGGCGCAGATGGTGCCGAAGTTTTCGGGCCACTCCCAGAGCAGGTCGAAAGCTTTCAACAGCTCCGGCGGCACCCCGACCATGCACCAGGCCAGCGGCTCGTTGCTGAAGCGCCTTTCGAGCGTGCGCATGAAAAAACGCGGCAGCATATCCTTCATCTTGCGGGTGGTCTCCAGATGGCGTCTGGCCCGCCTCATTTCACTGGCGGACATAGGCAGGACCTCCTTTGCTAAGCAGAAGATTCTATACATTAAAAACAATTCGCCCCCGGGCATGCCGGTTCCTGCCTGTTTGAACAGAACCGCCTGGAATGCGGTGCGGACCAATCCCACCGATGGGGACAGACCTATGCTTGCAGGTCTGTCCCCTTACCTTACTGAATAAGGAGCGCCGCCTGCCGGAGAGGTGAAGCGCGCCGCTTCGCCATTGATAAGAGAAGGCTCTCAAGGGGTTGCGCCGGAGCATGCCCTGTTCGTCCGGCGAAGCGCAGCCGCCGGCCATTTGTGGATACCCGGCCATCTGCCGTATGCTTAAGGCGCCGCACATGGCCGGGCGGAAAAAGGGAAAGGGGGCGCTTTGCATGACCAGGGTAAGTTTTATGCCGTTTCAGGATCCCCGCCGCGAACGCTGCGGACTCTGCCGGCAGCGCCTGGCCCTGGCTTATTTGCTCCTGCTCAGGGTCGGTGAAGAGGTTGCCGGAGAAATGGAACTCTGCGACAGGTGCGCGCAGCTGCTCAGGGATGTCTTCTCGGAAGGCGGATCCGGCCTGGATCTTGTTTCGGAAGGGGGGTAGGGCCCGGTGGAAGAGGTAGTTACGATTATCGGCAACTGGGGCTTTCCCATTGCGGTAAGCATCTACCTGCTGGTCCGCATCGAGGGGAAGCTGGAGCATCTGGCTGAAAGCATCAGCGGCTTGAGCGAAGCCATCAGAAAATCATGATTATCCTGACCTGTGCGGCGCGAAGCGATCTGCCGGGACGGCGTACTGCGCCTGGCGCCGTCCCGGGCGGTTAAGGCTCCCCCCTTTGAAAAAGGAGGGTCGGGGAGATTTTAAGATAAAACATATTAGGTGACATTGCACCAGCCCTGCAATCCGGCGCTCCTAAAAGCCATTCACAAAAAACAATTCTTTTGTTGACGGCAACTTCCAAAAATGATAGCCTGAATTCAACTATTTTAAACAACTTGATTAATGAAGGGAAGAGTTGGGTTGAAGAAGTTAAAACTGGGGCTGCCTGCAGGGAGCCTGCAGGAATCCACCATGGAGATTTTTAGAAAAGCCGGCTACAATATCAGCATCGGCGAGCGTTCATATTATCCGCACATCGATGACGAAGAGATCGAATGCGTGCTGATCCGGGCCCAGGAGATCCCCAAGTATGTCGCCGAGCAGGTTCTCGATGTTGGCCTGACCGGCAAAGACTGGATTGTTGAAACCGGGGTCCAGGTGGAAGAGGTTGCCGAGCTCGCCTTCTCGAAGCGCGGGCTGCGGCCGGTGCGCCTGGTTCTGGCGGTGCCCCGGGATTCGGAAATAAATGCGGTTGCCGACCTGGAAGGGAAACGGGTGGCTACGGAGCTGGTCGAAACAACCCGGCGCTTTCTGGAAAGCAAAGGGGTCTCCGCCACGGTGCTCTTCTCCTGGGGCGCCACCGAGGTGAAGCCGCCCCTCCTGGCCGACGCCATCGCCGAACTTACCGAAACGGGGCGTTCCTTGAAAGCAAATAACCTGCGCGAGATCGAAACGATATTGCTTTCCACGCCCCGGGTGATCATGAACCCGGCCAGCTCGCGCGACCCCTGGAAGAAGAAAAAGGTGGATCATATGGTCATACTGCTGAAAGGAGCCCTCCTGGCGGAGCAGAAGGTGATGCTGAAAATGAACATTCACCACGACAACCTCGAACGGATCATCGCCATTCTGCCCGCCCTGCGCAAGCCCACGGTCTCCACCCTCAGCGAAGAGAACTGGGTGGCGGTGGAGAGCGTTGTTGAAGAGAAGACGGTGCGCAGACTGATCTGTGAATTGAAAGAAGCCGGGGCCGAGGGGATCGTCGAATTTCCCTTAAACAAAATTATCCCCTGAAAGGATCTTTCGCCGTGATTCGACACGCTGCGAGATGGATTGACACCGGGATTTTCTACAAGTTGACGGCACTTTTGATCGTGTTATAATTTAGTGGACAGGTTGTGAAGAGAATACGCGTTAAATTAAGACTAGAAAAGGGGTTCTTAAATGAGCATTATGGAAGAGCAAAAGGGGGCGGGCACTTCTCTGAAACCGCAGTGGATTATTTTGCTGGTTTTAGCCCTGGTGATCGTGGGAGCGGCAGTGCTGATCATTTTCATGCAGCATGACCCGGCGGTGGCCGTGGTGAACGGGGAGAAGATCACCCGCGATGAGCTCTACGCGGCCATGTATATGCAGGGCGGCAGGGATACCCTCGATAACATCATCACCGGGCGGTTGATTCTGCAGGAGGGGAAAAAATGCGGCGTCTCTGTCAGCGAAGAGGATGTTGATACAGAATTACAGATGATCATTGATCAGCATTTCATGGGAAACGAAGATCAATTCAAATCATACCTGGAAGGTCAGGGTATTCCCATGGACTTCATCCGTAACGAAGCACGGATAAGCCTGATGGCGGAAAAGATTGTCACTGCCGATTTGGAAATAACCGAAAAAGAAACCCGTGAATATTTTACCGAAAACCAGAAACTTTTCGATATCCCCGAAGAGGTCAGGGCGCGCCATATCCTCGTTGAGACCGAGGAAGAGGCCCTGGAGATGATCTCCCGTCTTGAAAAGGGTGAAGATTTCGCCGAACTGGCCAAAGAAAACTCAATAGATCCCGGCTCGAAGGAGCAGGGCGGCGACCTCGGCTTCTTCCCCCGCGGAGAAATGGTTAAGGAATTCGAAGAGGCGGCCTTCAATTTGGAGGATGGCGAGAGGAGCGCACCGGTAAAAACCTACCACGGTTACCATGTCATCGAGACGCTCGAACACAAGGAAGGCCGGGAGGTAACCTACGAAGAGGTGGCGGATAAAGTTCAAGAGGCGCTCAAGGATGAGAAGATCCCGCAATTGATCCAGGAGTTGATTGCCAGGTTGAAGCAGGAAGCGCTGATCGATTACCGTGATTAAACTGCCGGGATAGGTTGCCGGTTCAAATCTCACGATCGACAGGGGCTGTCCCAAAAGGGCAGCCCCTTTA
>CAZPET010000223.1:0-3498 GCA_964585625.1 uncultured Syntrophomonadaceae bacterium | reverse complement strand
AGGATATACTGGAAAAAGACACGGGGTGAACCCCGTTGAACGGAAACAGGGGCCGCACAAGGAGCATCCGCTTCATGTCTAAAGCCGAAGTAAAACCCGCGCAGGGCAAAGAAACAACCTTCCTGGTCTATCTTTTCGGGACCCTGGAATACGACGGACGGGCGCAGCGGTTTGCCGGGGTGCTCGGCTCCCTGGGCCGGGTTTGCCTTATTGACGTTGCTGGATTACAGCATGATCCGGCCGGCGCTGTGTCGGCGCGGCGAAGTGTGCATATACCCGCCGGCGCGGGGGTGCCGCGGCGGCACTTGCGCTTCTGGCGGATAGCCCTGGCGGAGGCGCAGCGCCGCCGCCCCCGCTTCGTGGTAGCCGAGGACTTCTACACGACCTTTCCGGCCTTGCTGGCCGCGCTGCTTACCGGGGCGAAGCTGCTTTACGACGCCCACGAGCTGATGATTCCCGAACGGGGGCAGCGGCAGGATTGGCGCTACCGCATTTGGTACCCCCTGGAGAAGCTGGCCGTGCGGCGGGCGGCCCTGGTGATCGCTGCCAACGAAGAGCGGGCCCGGGTCATGCAGCGGCATTACCGGCTGCCGCAGACCCCGGTGGTGATGCAAAACTTCCCCCCGGAGCGGGAAGGGGCTGTCGACAAGGCCGCAATCTTGAAAAGGTATCCCCAGTTCAGCCGCAGCAGTTCGGAAGAACGTCTGCTGCTCTACCAGGGCAACATCCACCTTACGCGGGGCCTCGATCGCTTTATCCAGGCGCTGGCCTCTCTGCCGCCCCGCTACCGCCTTATCATGGCCGGCGGAGGCCCCCATTTGGAGCGCCTGCGCTCCACCGGGCGCCCCTTTGTCGAGGCCGGCCGGCTGGTTTTCCTGGGCCCTGTCGAGAATCGGATCTTGCTGGAGCTTGCGGCTGCGGCCGACGTGGGCATCGTCGCCTATCCCTTCCAGGGGCAGAACAACATTTACTGCGCTTCCAACAAGGTTTTCGAATACCTGCAGGCGGGGATTCCGGTAGTATCGACCGATCAGCCGCCTCTACGCCGCCTCGTCGAGGACTACAACATCGGCATCCTTATCGGCAAGGATGATTCCCCGGCCCTGGTGGCGGAGAAGCTCCGGGAAGTGGCGGAAAACGGCTCCCGTTATCTTGAAGCCCGCTCCCGCTTTTTGCGAAAACATCGCTGGCAGGACGAGGCGGCGCGTGTCCGGGCGGCGATCGCCGCACTGATGGGCTAGCGCTTTCTTTACTGCCCGGGAGCGCAACCATAAATGGAGGTATCACCGGTGCAGCTTGACTTTTATATTCTATTTTTCACCCTCCTGGGATCACTGCTCCTGGGCAGCCTCTTTCTCCTGGCCCTGCGCGGGCGCTGGCCGCGCCTGATTCTGGCCGGTTTCCTGGCGGGCTTCTTGTTCTACAGCGGTATCGGCATGGCCTATCCCGGGGTGCCCCTGCGCTACCTCTTCTACTATTTTGGCTTCTTTATTGCCTTCGCCCTTGCTTTTTGCCTTTTCAGCGCCGCTTTTGCCGGCACCAGTGAGCCGGCCGACCGTTTTCTGACCCCGGTGCTGCGCCATGTCGACAGCCATTGGGCCTGGGCGGCGCTGATCGGGCTTTACCTGCTGCTGCACCTGGTGCCGCTGCTCTACCCGGAGTTCCGGTTGCAGCAGCTTATTGCGCCGCAGCCGCCGGACCTCATCGCCGCCCTGATCAAGCGTTTCGAGCCCCGGGAAGCAAACATCCTGCTCAAGCTGGCCGGTTATACCCGCCTCTTCCTGGAGCCCTTTTTCTACATCGCCCTCTTTCGCTACCGCAAGAACCTTATGCGGATATTTATTATTCTGGCCCTGCTCACCTATATCCGCCATGTCGATGCCGGTTACATCGGCCGGGGCTATGTCATCATGGACCTGGCGCTGATCGGGATATTTATCTGGGAGAACCGCCCTCGCAGCCGCCGCTTACTTCTTGCCGTCGCCGCCGTGCTGCTGCCCCTTCTGTTTACGGCTTCATACATCTACGGAGAGGTCCGTATTGGGGGAACCGTGGGCGCGATTAGCCCGGTAGAAGCCATTATGCAGCAGTTGGAATTGGAAACAAGCTTTTTTCGCAATGTGGGGTTGCCGCTGATTGAGTCCGGTTCGCGCGCTGACCTGGCCGCTTACTTCAAGTGGCTATTAACTCTTCCCTTTCCCAAGATTATTACCGGTGAAATTGAGGTCGCCCGCATCAATTACGATATTGCGCAGATTGTCCTGGGGATTGCTCCCGGCACCAGGGGATGGTATGTCGCTCTTGCCGGGCTGCTGGCTGAATCCATCTATATTTTCGGGCCCTATTTTTTCTGGCTGCACGCAGTTTTCCTGGCTTTCCTGGCCGCCCTGGTCGGCAGGCTGGTAGAGCGCACGCCACAGCTGATTTTTTTGCGGATCTACCTGCTCCTGCTCCTTGCCTATGTTTTGAACCGGGCCGGCGTTTCCGCCCTGCTGCCCTACCTGATCAACAATTTTTTGATATTCTATCTCTACCTGCTGGCCGGTGTCCTGGGTCTCTTCGACAGGGGCGGCAGGGCTGCGCCCGCCCAATTCCAGGCCCCAATAAAAATTCTTGAACAGGAGAGGTTAAGATGAAAGTAGTCATCCCCTTCAAACACTATCTCCCGGGCAGCAAATTTGGCGGCTCCGTCCGCTCCATCGCCAATATTGTTGATCATCTCGGCCATGAGCTTGAGTTTAAAGTGATCGCTTACGACCGCGATACCGGTGACATCCGGCCCTATCCTGGGATCGCTGTAAACGAGTGGCACCGCGTGGGCCGGGCAGAGGTCTATTACCTGAAATACAGGACGGCCTCCTTTAAAACCTTGAGGAAGCTTTTTCAGGCTACCGCCTACGATCTGCTCTATTTCAACAGCTTTTTTGCCTTTCCCTTTACTATTAAACCGCTCATCTTAAAAAAGCTGAAGCTCATTCCGCGGGCCCCCGTCATTGTGGCGCCGCGGGGCGAGTTTACGCCGGGCGCTTTTCAGATAAAAAAGTTCAAAAAAATGCTTTATGTGGCAGCGGTTAAACTGATCGGGCTATATGACGATGTGATCTGGCATGCCAGCAACGAGTTGGAAGAGCGGGATATCCGGCGGTGGTTCGGTCAAAAAGCAAGGGTTCATATTGCCCCTGACCTGCCCGGCCTGGTCAACCTGGATGAGAACCCGCAGAGGCGCGAAAAGCAGGCCAGAAAGCTCAAAGCCCTTTTTTTATCCCGTGTCTCCCCCAAAAAGAATTTACTGGGGGCGCTGCAGATGCTGCAATCTTTTCCCGGCCGGGTCGTCTACAACATTTACGGCCCCCTGGAAGACAGGGGTTACTGGGAAAAATGCCGGGCAGTGATTGAAGATATACCTGAGCATATCACGGTTAATTACCGGGGAGCAGTGGGCTTTGCTGAAGTAAACCGCCTTTTCAGGGAACATGATCTGCTGTTTTTGCCGACGAC
>CAZPET010000222.1:0-3522 GCA_964585625.1 uncultured Syntrophomonadaceae bacterium | reverse complement strand
GCTGTGAGACCGAAGTGGAGCACCAGGAACGGGAGCAGTGGTTCCTGCGGATTACAGATTATGCCGAACGGCTGTTGAATGACCTGGCCATGCTTGAAGACTGGCCTGAGCGGGTCAAGGTGATGCAGCAGAACTGGATCGGGCGCAGTGAGGGCGCCGAGATTGCTTTCCGGGTGCAGGAGTTTCCCGAAGAAGAGCTCCGCGTCTTTACCACCCGTGCCGATACCCTTTTCGGGGTAACCTACATGGTCCTGGCGCCGGAGCATCCCCTGGTGCCGTGCCTGGTAGCGGGGACCGATAAGGAAAAGGAAATAATGGAATTTGCCGCCCGGGTCAGGCGGGAAAGTGAAATTGACAGAACTTCGGAGGAGGCTCCGAAGATCGGCCTTTTTACGGGGAGGCATGCAATCAATCCCTTGAGCGGCGAAGCCGTGCCTATCCTGGTGGCGAACTATGTGATCATGACTTACGGCACCGGCGCGGTGATGGGGGTGCCGGCACACGACGAGCGCGACTTTAAATTTGCCCGCAGCTACAACCTGCCTATCCGGCCGGTAATCCAGGCTCCCGGGACGGAACCCGGCAGCGGCACAGCAGCGGCCTCTGACGGATTCTACACCGGCGAGGGGACGATGATCAATTCCGGCGAATTCAACGGTCTCTCGAATCTTGAGGGAATGAAGCGAATTACCGAAAAGCTGCGTGAATTGGGCTGCGGCGATTCCAAGGTGACTTACCGCCTGCGGGACTGGCTGATTTCGCGCCAGCGCTACTGGGGGGCGCCCATCCCGGTGATCTACTGTGACCGCTGCGGCATTGTTCCGGTGGCTGAAAAAGATCTGCCGGTTCTGCTGCCCCCGGCAGCGGATCTCTCGGGCGACCGGGTCCCGCCGCTATCCCGGTATGATTCTTTTGTGAATACCACCTGCCCCGGCTGTGGCGGGAAGGCCAGGCGCGAGACTGACACGATGGATACATTCATCTGTTCCTCGTGGTACTTTTTACGCTACACCAGCCCGCATCACAGTAACTTTCCTTTCGATAAAGAAGCAGCGAACTACTGGATGCCGGTGGACCAGTATATCGGCGGGGTCGAGCATGCCGTGCTGCACCTGCTTTACGCTCGCTTCTTTACAAAGGTGCTCTATGATGCAGGCCTGATCGGAGCTCAGGAGCCGTTCAGCCGGCTGCTGGCCCAGGGGATGGTATACAAGGACGGGGCGAAAATGTCCAAGTCCAAGGGAAATGTGGTCTCGCCTGATGAGATTATCGACCGCTACGGCGCCGACACTGCCCGCCTGTTTATACTTTTTGCAGCTCCCCCTGAAAAGGATCTTGACTGGAACGACCAGGGGGTTGAAGGGTGCCACCGCTTCCTGCGCCGGGTCTGGCGCCTGGTTGAAGAATGCAAAGAGCTTCTGCCTGCATCTTCAGGTGGCGGCAATAGAGAAAGCGGCCCGGCTGAAGCAGCCTTGCGGCGGGCTCTGCACGGGACAATAAAAAAGGTAACCGAAGACATTGAAAAACGCTTTAACTTCAATACGGCGATCAGCGCAGTCATGGAGCTGGTCAATGCTATTTATGATTATCGCCGGGATAGAGCACCGGAGAGGCAAAACCGTTTGCTGATACAGGAAACGCTGCAGTCGCTCATATTGCTTCTGGCGCCTTTTGCGCCTCATATAGCCGAGGAAGCCTGGCAGGCGAGGCATGCCTCGCCCCTACGGGGCTACCGCGGCAGTGTTCACCTTCAGACCTGGCCGGATTATGATCCCTCCGCCCTGACCGTTGAAGAGGTTGAAGTTGTGATCCAGATTAACGGCAAGGTGCGCGGCCGGATGAAGGTCCCCGCGGGATCTGCCGAGGAGGAGCTCATGGAGGCGGTCCGGGAACAGCAGCGGATCGGCGAACTTCTTGAAGGGAAGAAGGTAGTGCGCCATATCGTTGTTCCTGATAAACTGGTCAATATCGTGATCCGGTGATTAAGCTGTTAAACGTGATTAGGAATTTAATGGACTGAATTTAAATATAGTACCTCAACTGGAGCATTAATAATTAATGGCGAAAGGAGGTAGAATCGAATGGCCCCTGACGAAAAAGGCCCCGATGAAAACGCTCTTTCTGAAGCAAAGACTTCGGAAGGAGACAGCGTGCGTATCTCGCCCGAGGTGATCGGCATTATCACCGGCATCGCCGCCCAGGAGGTGGAAGGGATCGCCGGCATGAGCGGGGGAATTGTCGACGGGATTGCCGAGAAGCTTGGACGCAAAGATTTCAGCAAAGGGATCAAAGTCCGCCTTGAAGGCGAAATGGTCTCGCTCGATCTCAACGTAGTAGTTGATTACGGCGTCCGGATTATGGAGACGGCAAAAAAACTCAAGCATAAGGTTCGCACTACCGTAGAAGAGGTCACCGGTTTACCGGTGGCGGCGATTAACATTCATGTTATCGGCATCAACCTGCCGAAAGAGAAGTCCGAGAATATGTTGCCCGAAGAAGATAAGGGCAATGCCTGAACCGGGGGGCGCTTTTCCTTTTACTTTGGGAAAGCGCCTTAATCCCTCCTGATTTACAAGCATAAGGAGAAAATAATTCATAGAGCAATTCAGCAACAACCCTGGCAGAAGAAAGCACCCGGGGGAATATTACCGGAAAGAACGCGGTTATTCGTCTCATTCTGCACATTCTGCTAAAGGGGTTGAACCTCTATGTTGGGAGATTTCAGCATCCGCGAGAAAATCCTACTCGTTATGATGGTCCTTCTCCTGCTCGGAGGCGTCTTCTGGAAGGTGGCGCCTGCGGTTGTCTCTACACTTAATCCTGACAGGCTGGCAGATCAGAGTGATCTGTTGCCCCAAGAGCCTGCTCCCGAACCCGAACCCGAAATGATTACCGTACACCTGGTTGGTGAGGTTCTCAAGCCGGGGATCTACTGCCTGCCGGTTGGCTCCAGGGTCTACGAACTTCTGGAGGCGGCGGGCGGTGCGTCTGAAGATGCCGATACCACTTCGGTTAACCTGGCCCGCCCCCTTTACGATGGTGAACAGGTGGCTATCTATCGTGTAGGTGAGGCCGCGGCTGATCAGGCGCCGTCGGAGCGAAAAGTAAATATCAACAAGGCCTCCGCCGAAGAGTTAAAAACCTTGCCTTCTATCGGTGAAGTGCGCGCGCAGCGGATTATCGAGCACCGGGAGAAATACGGGCCCTTTACCGATATCAAGGAGATCATGGATGTCAGCGGCATCGGCCAGGGTATCTTCAACCAGATCGAAGATCTGATCACCATCTATTAACATTCAGCATTTAGGAGTTGCTTATGTTTTCATGATCTCCTCGGGGTGGAGCTCCTTCAGAAGTACCGTGATCGAATATAATTGAACAGAATATCACTACGAGGAGGCTAGTATTTGTTAGCTCGCCCCCCGCGACACCAATTCTATCTTTGCCGGCAATTCCCCTCTCCCCTTGGGCTCATCTTTACCCACACTTGACACCGGGGGTATTAAGGCCAGGCCTCCGGGG
>CAZPET010000221.1:0-3534 GCA_964585625.1 uncultured Syntrophomonadaceae bacterium | reverse complement strand
TTTAAAAAATCGGGAACTGTTGCCGGCGACCGGTTGCACATAGAAAGTTGTCACTAAATGTGTGATTATGTTTTTACAGGAAGGAATCTCGAGATCCGGCAGAGAAATATTTAACAGTACCGGGCTGGTTAGGAGGAAGATCATGGCATTGGTCTCCATGTTTGTCGTTGCGCTGATGCTTTCTTTTATAGCTACTCCGCTTATTTCCAGGTTTGCCTGCAAGAATGGGCTGACGGATAACCCGGGTGAGCGCAAGATCCACCTGCACCCCAAACCCTTCCTGGGGGGTCTAAGCATTTTTTTGTCTTTCAGTGCCACGGGCCTGTATTTCTATTCCTTTTCTGATCATACACGCTTTCTGTTACTTTGTTCTTTTTTGATCGTTGTTCTGGGAGTGGCTGACGATATCTATGATCTTAAACCGCTTTATAAACTGACTGGCCAGTTTGTAGTGGCGGCGCTATATGTCTCGTTAAATGCCGGCAGCTATGGGTTACTGGTTGACTCCCTGGAGAGATTTTACCTGCCCCGGTTTGTCACTCTGGCGCTGATTACCTGCTGGATAGTACTCATGACCAATGCTTTCAACCTGGTCGATGGCCTGGATGGGCTGGCCGCAGGTATTGCTGTCATTATCTTTGCCACACTGGCGCTGCTTGCATTTTGGGGGGGCAATCTGCCTGTTCTGGGGCTACTGTTGATTGGTTTGGGAGCCAGCCTCGGTTTTCTCCCGTATAATTTTCAGCCGGCCCGGATTTTCCTGGGAGACGCGGGCGCCATGCTGCTTGGCTTTGTCCTGGCTGCACTCCATTTGCTGGTCATGGCTTCTCCATTTAGCGTTTCAATCGTGCTGGGCAGCGCTTTTATTTTTGTCTACCCCGTCCTGGATGTGGTTTTTGCCATCTTTCGCCGCCTGCGTAAAAAGCAGTCGATTTTCCAGGGGGATCAGGGTCATATTCACCACATTCTGCCGCGGCGCGGTTTGCCGGAGCGCACGGCGGTGCTGCTCCTTTACCTCTGCAGTATAATTTTTGCCTCCCTGGCCATCTTCTTGTTAAGCTGGGCTCACAGTCAGGTGGTGGTGATCTCTTTGGGCGTGGCCTTTCTGGCCGGTACCGTTCTTTTATTTTACTGGTTGACCTGTTCAGACAGCTCCGTCCGGCCGCTCAGAGTATCCGCGTCGTTAAAAATTCATCAGACAACCACCCGGCGCTTTCAAAGGGGTGGTTCGTGAACAGGATGCGGAAGGATCGTACAGGATGAAGCAACAAAAATATCTTGTTGCAGCGGCTTCCGTTCTTTCTGCAGTTGTTTTCCTGCTGATACCCTTGTCCGCTTATTATCTCTACGGGTATTTGAATGGTTTTAGCACGTTCGCGAGGGTTTTTGCAGAGCATGTAACGGAGGTCTCGTTGCTGCCGGCCCCGCCGGAGCGTTTGCAGCCCCCGGTTACCTGCCTTGTTTTTGGAGTCGATGCCGGCGAGTGGGTGGGAAACACCTACCGGCCCGGACCGGGGCGTGCCGATTCGATCCTGCTGGTAAAGGCATATGCCGATAACACCGCCGTGCTGCTTTCCATCCCCCGCGATACCCTGGTTGAAATACCGGGCCGGACCGGTGATGACAAGATTAACCATGCCTACGCTTTCGGGCAAACCGGGTTGCTGGTAGAGTCCGTGGAGCGTTTTACCGGTGTTCCTGTGGATTATTATGTGGGTTTAAATTACCGGGCCTTTATCGACATTGTCGATCTGCTGGGCGGGGTGGAGTTTGATGTAGACCGGGTTATTACCTCCTACGGATTGCGCCTGGAGAAAGGGGTCCAGAAGCTGGATGGGCGGGCCGCTTTTGCGGTGGTCAACACCCGCCAGGATCCGCTGGGTGACATCGACAGGATCAGGCGGCAGCAGCGGTTCATCAAGGCGGTGCTGCAGGAGGCAAAAAAGAGCTCCCCGGATGAACTGTTTTACATCATGTTGACCGCCTGGCATAATATCGATACCAACTTAAGCTTATCCGACGCGGCGGGGTTGATCGGCGGCTTAAAGGGGATTGGTGAAGCGGATGTGACCATGGCCATTGTGCCCGGCCGGTTTTACAACCGCGGTGGGATCAGCTACTGGAGGCCGAACCTGCCGGCGACCGGACAATTGATCGGCAGGCTCTTTTACGACACTTCCGGCGAGGGGGGCGCCGGTTTATGAGCAAGAATGATCTGACCCAAAGCCCCACGATTGCACGGCGCCGGAAATTGGTGACCGCTGTTGCGTGTACCGCTATCCTTCTCTTTAGCTTATTCGCGCAGGCCGGGGCCGGCCTGGAGAAGACGCTGCTTGATGCAGATTTTTACCGGGCGCTCTCGAATGAACTGGAGGTGCCCACCCTGGTGCAGTCTTACCTGCTAAAGAGATTATTTGCGCGCGAAAATATGGAGCTGCTCCCGGACTCTTTCCTGTACAGGGCCGTGGCTGCGGCCGCATCTCCGGAGTGGCTGGGGCAGCAGATAGACAAGGCAGCCGGGGAGCTGCTTGCTTTGCTCAAAGGTGAACAGGAAACTCTGGTCCTGGCGGTTAATCTGCGCGAACGGAAGGATGTCTTTAAGGACGAACTGATCGGCGGGCTGTCCAGGGTCCAGCTGGAAAAGCTGGAGTTGACCGGGTCGTTTGTGGAAACATTTATCGAGCAAGCTGGTTTTCCGGACGAGTTAATCCTTGCGGATTTTTCCCCGGTTGATGACCCGGGTTCCGGGGCTGAGTCGGCACTGCGCCTGGTGCGGCAGGCCCGGGGGTTTTACCGGGTTTTACCTTACCTGGCCCTGGGGGCGCTGTTGCTGCTGTACTGTTATTGGAGGGGTCCGGTCAAAGGGCTCGGACTTTTTGGAGGCACCTTGTTTGCTGGCGGCCTCTCCGGCCTGCTGGGACTTTACACCGCTGCGCCGCTTCTGCTTGCTGCAGCGGCGCACCGTATTCCGGCTCTGGAAGGGGCGAGCGCATCATCTATCTCCGCCAACCCGCACCTGGCTGCTTCTGCCGTCCGGATCATCCAACAGTCGCTGTTACCTATTCCCCTAAAAGTAGCGGCTTCCGGCCTGACCTTGCTGCTTGCGGGTCAGATCTTTAAGCCTGTTTTTGGGTTTTATTATTTACCGGGGAGCAGAGAAAACAGTAAGTAAAAAAAGTTTTACACGCAAATAGCCCAATTTATAAATATTAGATTATCTGGATAGAGTAGGGATATACTTTAGGAAAACAGCGGCCTTCATTACCACTTGTTTGGTGGAGATGAAGCAATAAAATTAATTGCCGCAGATTTGGAGTTGTAGTGACTGGATGAAAAACAAAAAGAATAACAACTCATTACCGGAGCTGCAAAGTAAAATCGGACAAGTTCTTGCCGGGCATCGCCAGCGCTCATTGACGCCACAGCAGCTCAGCGGCGCCCTGGGGTTGCGGGAAGATGAAAAAGCTTTGCTGGCGGAGCAGCTAAAGAACATGCTTGCTGACGGCCTGCTGATCAAAACCGGGCGAGGCCGTT
>CAZPET010000220.1:1204-3593 GCA_964585625.1 uncultured Syntrophomonadaceae bacterium | reverse complement strand
GTATTATCGCTTTATGATTGGGAAGATCCCTAATGAAGAATCCTTTCTGGCGGCAGTTAAAGAAACTGTAACCCCCGAGGAGCTGCGGATCTTCTTTTTATTGCCGTTCACCGGTAACATTTCCGAGCAAAAGTTACTGCCCAAGTTAGAGCGGGCCGGAATCAGCCTGGAAGAATTCAATAAGAGAGCCGACCGGTTGGTGGAGCAGGGCATGATCATGCGCTATACCAAGCCGGAAGGGCGCGCATACGAACGGGGCAACGTTGTTTTCATGTCTGAGCAGCAGGTGCGCATAAAAGAAGATACTCCCCGCCGCAGGGCCTTTGCCGAGTTCATGGACGTGCTGATTGAAGGGGAAATGGACTCTGCGCCAAACCGCACTCCCTATTACCGGGTCTTGCCCGTGGAAGCTGCCCTGGCCGGAGAAGCGCAGCAGGTTGAGGTAAGTCTGGATCAGCCGGTCAGCGACCCGCGCAGTGTGCTGCCTCTGGATATTGTCTCGGAAATGGTGAAAGCTGAACCGCTGGTAGCGGTGGCGGAGTGCTATTGCCGCGGCGCCCGCAAGATTGTGGACAAGGACTGCGGCCATCCGCTGGAAACCTGCCTTGCCTTCAACGAACTGGCTGAAACACTGCTGGAAGCCGGTCTGGCGCGCAGGCTGGACCATGCCGAGGCGCTGCAGATACTGCAGAAATGCGAGCAGGCCGGCCTGGTTCACTTTGTGGACAATGCCGAAGGGCGCATCAAGTCGTTGTGCAACTGCTGCCCCTGTTCATGTGTGCTTTTCAGCGTGATCAAGCGGGGCGGGGGGAATGCCGGCGGTCCCTCGCGGTTCATGATCCGGTACAGCGGCGAGCAGATCCTGGAACTGGCAGACTGCGCGCAGATCTGTCCTACCGGTGCCCTCTCGTATAACGGTAAGCTCTCGGTGGACCATAAGAAATGTATCGGCTGCGGCTTGTGCGTCAACCGCTGCAAGGAGCTTGGCCATGAAGGTGTGCTCAGCCTGATGCCGCGCGGAAAATATCCCCGCATCTTCCAGAGCAATGAAGCCCTGTGGAAGCATATTGGCCGCGAGTCCCTGGTGGGATTGTTCTTGAGCAAATTCAAGAGAAAAAAGAATTAAGGAAGGGTTCACCATACACGAAGTCAGCATTGCGGAAAATGTTCTGAACATTGCCGAGAACGCCGCCCGTAAGAACAATCTGGAGCGCATTACCCGTGTGGTGCTGGAGATTGGCCAGTTCAGCGGGGTGGAACCGGAGCTGCTGCGTTTTGCCTTTAAAGTAATTAAGAAGGGGACCATCCTGGAGCAGGCCGAGATCGAGATGGAGGTGCCGCCGCTGCTGCTTTACTGCCGTGAATGTGAGACCGAATACCTGGGCGAGATAGATGAACTGCGCTGTCCGGCATGCCTGAAGGAGAAGTTCAATGTGCTCCAGGGGCGCAAGATGCTGGTCAGGTCAATAGTGGGAGGATAAAAATGAGCGAAGAGATGAAGCCGCGCCGCCGGCCGGGAGAGATCAGCGGCCTGGATGAAGAAGCTGCCCGTGATCTGCGGGTGATTACTTTGGAACAGAATGTGTTGGAAGAGAATGAGCAGGTTGCCGTACAAAACCGTGCTCTTTTTAACCGTCACGGCATCTATGTGCTTAACCTGATCAGTTCGCCGGGCGCAGGTAAAACCAGCCTGCTCGTGGAAACGCTGCGGCGCCTGGGGGGCGAGCTGCGCTGCGCGGTCATAGAAGGCGACCAGCAAACCGCGCATGATGCCCAGCGTATCGCCGAGACGGGGGCCCCCGTGGTCCAGATCAACACGCGCGGGGGCTGCCACCTTAATGCAGCACAGGTGCGAAACGCGCTGGATCATTTGCCTTTGGATGCGCTTGACTTGCTCTTTATCGAGAACGTGGGCAACCTGGTCTGCCCCTCGTCGTTTGACCTGGGTGAAAATGAAAAGATAGTGATCATGAGCATAGCCGAAGGAGAGGACAAGCCGGTCAAGTATCCGCAGGCTTTCAACATGGCCCGCCTGATGGTGCTCACTAAAATTGACCTGCTGCCGCACCTGCGTTTTGACCTTGATCTGTGCAAAGAGTTTGCGAACCGGGTCAATCCGCAGATTGAGATTCTGGAGACCTCGGTATTTGACGAAAGCGGGCTTGAATCGTGGCTCGACGCCCTTCGGAAGCGGGTTGTCCGGTGATTCCGGGTTAAGAGCGGAATGCCAGAGATACTGATGCCGGCGCGGCATCAGATCCGGGCACCCGGCCTGTGCTTCTGTTTTTTATCTGTCAATAGTCAGCCAGAACCGATTCGAACAGCTCCCAGATTTCAGGTTTCTCGAGGCCGCGCCGCCAGCCGGCCACTCCGGCGAGGCGGTAGCGGT
>CAZPET010000220.1:0-1104 GCA_964585625.1 uncultured Syntrophomonadaceae bacterium | reverse complement strand
GGTGATCACCGCTGTCTGCTCGGTTTCATCCCAGAAGAGGTGCGGGTCGATATGTATCTGCAGCGTTTCTACATCGATAAAAATTTCCTCATCCGCCAGCGTTACCTTATCAGTGCCGATCTTTGCGTTTCCCACCACGAGGACGGTCCCTTCGCCCCAGGGAACACGAAAAAACCCTGGAGCAAGGTAAAGCAACACAGCGGCGACCGCGATCAGCGGCAGCGCCGCCAGGAGCGGCCAGATCCCGGATCGTTTCCTGCCTCGCATTGGAGCAGGTCCCAAAACCGGTCCGACCGGTTTGCCGCTCTCCATATAGATTCCTCCCACCGGTTTCAATAATACAGATTTCTATCCGGCCTTGCTGTAATCCTTTGCCGGATTAGCCGGAAAATGAGAGGTTTCGTAAAAAAAGCGCCGTTTTGAGAACAGCGCTTTTTAAACCGGGGCAGGCCTGCAGTTTGCCGGGCTATTTTAGCCGGATTCTTTTTGCCGCGGTCACGATCTCCACCCGGAACCCTTTCCGGCTCTGGCGCACCGTGGCCGCCATGAAGCCAAAAAAGAAGGCCGCCCAGACGCCTCCGGCCACGACAGTGCCTGCAACTATTCGCCAGACCGGCGCCCAGAAGAAGGGCCGGGTCAGCAAAGAGAGAAAGTAAAGGAGCAACCCCGGAAAGCTCCAGCTGAAAGCAACGGGGGGCAGCTTCTGCAGCAGGTTGGTCAGCTCTACCGGGGCAAAAATGTAGAGCAGGCCGGCGGACATCAGCACAATCAGAACCAGGTTGATCAGGAACATCATCCAGGTAGCTCCGGGGGCGATCCGCTGCCTTGGGTTGTCCGGGTGATAGCGGCAGTTATTGATCGAGAAAAAGAGTCCGATCGCGCTGGCGGCGAAAGTTAACAAGAGGGCGCCTGCAGCTATGAGAAGCGTCATCTTGTAAGAAAGGCCTGTCGCCAGGGCGGTTCCTCCCAGCATCAGCTCCATCAGGATCAGGGTGGGCAGGGCCGCGGCGAACAGTTTACCCCAGACCACCGGCCACCCGGCCAAAGGCACGCTGTTCAGGATCCACTCCGACTCCCCCTCCCGGCCGAAGGATTGCGCGGCCA
>CAZPET010000219.1:0-3612 GCA_964585625.1 uncultured Syntrophomonadaceae bacterium | reverse complement strand
CCCCGCGCAGGAGATAACCTGCCGGAAATGGCGGCGTTCAGGGGATCGGCGCTCTTTTTCAGATCACCCCAGAGGCGGTCAAAGGTGACCGGCCCCAGACCGGGCTGCAGCAGCGCCAGGCGGCGCCAGGCCTCGGCGTCGGCAGGGTTGTGGAGCACCTTCAAATAGGCGAGAATATCCTTGATATGGCTCTTCTGCAGAAACTTGACCCCGCCAAAAGTGCGGTAAGGGATCCCCTGCCGCACCAGGGCAAGCTCCAGCTCCGTGGAGAGAAAGGCGCTGCGGTAGAGCACGGCTATCTCTTTCAGGGGCAGGCCGTGGCGGCACAGGGCGCTGATCCGGCCGAGGACAAATGAGGACTCTTCCTTGGCATTCCTGGCGCCGATCACCAGAGGTTTCTCTCCGGAGGAACTGTTCGAAAAGAGTTTTTTCGGCAGCTGCACCCGGTTAAAGGAAATCGAAGCATTGGCCAGGGCCACGATTTCAGGGGTACTGCGGTAATTCTGCTCCATCCGCACGACCAGGGCCTGCGGGTATTTCTCGGGAAATGAAAGGATATTGCCTACATGGGCAAAACGAAAAGCATAGATCGACTGGGCGTCGTCACCAACGGCGCAGAGGGAAGCGGCCCCGGCAAACTGGTCCACCAGGCGGGCCTGGACAATATTGGTATCCTGAAATTCATCGACCAGGACATGGGCGAAACGCTCCCGGTATTGATCTTTGACTGCGGGGTGCTCCTGAAAGAGCTCCAGCCAGCGCAAAAGCAGATCATCAAAATCAAAGGCGTTGCTTTCTTCTTTTTTTTGCTCGTAGAGCAAGGCCAGTTTCTCTATTAGTGGAATATAATCCAGGCCGAAAGTATATTCATCCTCCATCACTTCCCGGATGGTCAGCCCGGAATTGCGGGCCCGGCTGATTATCCGCCCCAGCATGCCCCGCTTCAGGAGAAGACGGCGCTCTTCTTCGTCCAGGGCATGAGAAAGAGTGCCGGTCAGCTGCCTGAAGATGCTGCGGCTGTCGTCTTCATCCAGGATCGTGAAATTGCTCTGACGCCGGACCAGGGGTGCGTGCCGGCGCAGGATCCGCGCCCCGATACTGTGAAAGGTGCCCGCCCAGAGCCCTTCGGGCCAGGAGCCGAGCAGCGCGCTCAAACGCTCCTTCATCTCTTCGGCAGCCTTGTTCGTAAAAGTCAGCAGAAGGATCTGCTGCGGCGGGATAGAGCTTTTGACCAGGTGGGCAGCCCGGTAAACCAGGGCGCGGGTTTTTCCCGAGCCCGGACCGGCCAAGCCCAGGATCACATCGTCACCGGCGGTGGCGAATCTGAACTGGGCGGCATTCAGTTCGCGCCGCAGCCGCTCCAGCCAGGCCGGGTCCGCCTGTTCGTGTTGATTGAGTAGTTGTCTGCTTTCACCGGTTTCCAAAGTTCATCCTCCAGAGTAAGTTCTTTCTTACATAAGTAAAGCATACTCCCGCTCCGGACTCAAGACCCAGTTAGTTGTTTTGGTGCCTGGCACCAAAACAACTAACTTTCTCGAGGTAAAGCGGGCAGAGTGGACATCTCGGATAGATTACGTTAATATTTAGAAGAGAAAAGCTTAAAGAAAGGCCCTGCATGCTCCAAGAGATTAAAGAGATCTTTAAAGAGGTATGTCAATCGGTCGTTCCGATTGTCGCCGTGATAATTTTGCTGCAGCTCCTTTTAAAGATGCCGCGCCAGACGGTGGGCCAATTTCTCGGCGGGGCGGTCATGTTCACCCTGGGGCTGTTTCTATTTCAGATTGGGATCAGGGTAGGCCTGCTCCCGCTGGGCGAGGCGGTCGGGGCGGCGCTGGCTGAAAAAGGCTCCCTGCCGTTATTGCTGGCGATAGCCTTTATCCTCGGCTTGACTGTAACCGTGGCCGAGCCGAACACCCGGGTGCTCTCTCATTACGTGGAGATAGCCTCTGGCGGCCGGATTGACGCCACAACCCTGATCACTGCGGTCGCCCTCGGGGTGGCCATATTTGTAGCCCTGGCCCTGATGCGCCTCTTTCTGAATATTCCTCTGGCCTACCTGGTGGGAGCGGGCTGTGCGATCGGCCTCTTCATCCTCATTTTTACCCCGCCTCAATTCGCCGCAGTCTCCTATGACGCCGGAGGGGTGATTACCGGACCGCTGCTGGTTCCCTTTACCCTGGCCCTGGGCATCGGCATCGCCTCGGTGCTGGGTGGCAAGTCTGTCCTTGAAGACGGGTTCGGCCTGGTTGGCCTTGCCTTTTTCGGGCCGATTATCGGAGTGATGCTACTGGGGGTGCTTTTCGGTTGACCGGTCTCGTGATTTTTCAAGGCCTCGGCCAGGTGCTCAAGGAAGCTGCGGCGGCTGTTTTGCCCCTGCTGGTGCTGCTTATTTTTTTTCGCCCTCTTTTTAAATTGCCCCGCAGCCTTGTCCGAAACACCCTCAAGGGATTGATTATTGCTTTCATGGGCCTGGTTCTATTTTTGCAGGGTGTAAAGGTCGGGTTCCTGCCGGTGGGCCGGGAAATCGGGGCCGCCCTCGGGAATTCACCTTATACCTGGAGCCTGATCCCGATCGGTTTTCTGCTCGGGTTTACAGCCACCTTCGCCGAACCGGCGGTGCGCATATTGAGCTCCCAGGTGGAGAAAGCGTCAAGCGGCTATATCCGGGCAGAGCTGATCCTTTACACTCTCTCGATCAGCGTCGCCCTGGTCACCGCCCTGGGCATGACCAAGCTGATTTACGGTTTCCCGATATATTACCTGGTTGTCCCCGGTTACATCCTGGCCCTGCTGATGCTCAAGTTTTCTCAGCCCGCATTTATCGGCATCGCCTTCGATTCTGCCGGGGTGGCCACGGGCCCGATTGCGGTCACCCTGATCATGGCCGTGGCCGTGGGTGCGGCGGCGGAGCTGGAAGGACGGGATCCCGTTATGGACGGTTTCGGGATCGTCGCCCTGATCGCCCTCGCCCCGATTTTACTGGTGCTGGTTTTAGGTATCATCTATCCGGATCAGAATATGGAAGAAAAAGATGGAGAGGGAGAAAAAGAGACTGAGGAAGAAAAAAATGAAGAGGTGGATACAGGTGTGAGAGAAGAGATCCAGGAAGAGGAAGGCCCTTTGAACAATATTTATTTACAGGGAGGAAAAGGCAATGGCACCGGCTCCTGACCAGGATTTGATCGTAACCATCATCAAGAAGGGCTATGCGGAACGGATCATCGAGGCTTCCAGGGAAGCCGGCGCCGAAGGGGCCACGATCATGTTCGGCCGCGGCACCGGCGTCCACGAGCAGAAAAAACTGCTGGGCATCCCCATAGAACCCGAAAAAGAGATCATCTTTACCGTGGTTCCCGCAGAAATATCCGGGAGAGTTCTGGAGGCGATAATCAAGGCCGGCAAGCTGGAGCGTCCGGCTACGGGGATAGCTTTTGTTCTTGAACTGAAGAAAGTGGCAGGCGTAGTCCACCTGCTGCGGGAGCAAGCCTAGCCCGCCGCTTAAGGATCTATCTGCCCACATCAATTAAAGGGTGCCCCCGGGCACCCTTACCTTTCTGCTGCACAATATCCGCCAAAAAAATGGGTAATTGTAAAATGAATTGCCCAAGGGGT
>CAZPET010000218.1:0-3614 GCA_964585625.1 uncultured Syntrophomonadaceae bacterium | reverse complement strand
AGCTCCGGCTCTCTGCGCGGCTGGCGGTGGTTTTACTCCCGCTTCATCGGTTTCAAAAAAACTACCACATTTGCGTCGTCCTGTCAACCCCAGAAATTAAATTTATGTGCAGCGCGGCATCCCTCGTTCATAAAACGTGGTATAATTTGATCAAATAATTTCTTCGACATTTGCAGAGGGAAATGACAGATGATCAACGTATCAATGTCCGATATCGTCAAGGCATACTCCAGAATCAGACCTTACATCAGCAAGACGCCGCTGCTCTATTCACCGGATACCTCCACTGAAACCGGCAGCGAGGTCTGGTTCAAGATGGAGTCGCTGCAGGTTACCGGCTCATTTAAAATTCGCGGTGCAATGAACAATATTTTACTGATGAGCGCGGAAGAGCTGAAGCGCGGCGTGGTGACGGCTTCCGCGGGGAATCATGCCCAGGCTGTGGCCTATGCCGCGGGGCTGAAACAGTGCCCGGCGGTTCTCTGCGTACCGGAGTCCACCCCCCTGACCAAGCGTGCCGGCGTTACAAAACACGGCGGCCAACTGGTGGTTTACGGCGCCACATTCGACCAGGCGGATGCCAAAGCGCATCAAATTGAGCGGGAGACCGGCAGAAAGTTTATCCATGCCTATGAATCTCCGGAAACTATCGCGGGCCAGGGGACCGCGGCCCTCGAGGCGCTGTTGCAAGAAGGCGATTTTGACGCAATTCTGGTGCCCACGGGCGGCGGCGGCCTGCTGTGCGGCACGGCCATTGCCGCGAAAGCGATGAACCCGGGGATCAAGGTCTACGGCCTGCAAACCAACACCTCGCCTCCATGGGACAGATCGTTCCATCAGAAAAAGCTCGATCTCAGCTGTGAATTTAAGCCCACCTGCGCGGACGGGCTGGAAGGTGTGATCACCTGGCCCAATGTAGAACTGGCCCTTACCTGTGTGGACGATATTATCATCGTTGATGAAAGCTCCACCCGCCGGGGCATCAGGTGGATGGCTGAAAAACATCACTATATGATTGAAGGCGCCTCGGCCACCTGCCTGGCGGCATTGTTTGAAAACCGCACTCTCCTAGAAGGAAAGAAGATACTCTGCATGATCACCGGAAGCAATATTGATCTGGATAAATTCTGCAGTATAGCCATGGAAGACTAAATCAATTAATGGAGATGAGACCATGAACCCGTATCTTTCAATCCAGTGGAACGACAATCTCTCCGGTGCAAGAGGCTGGCTGGTCGTCTTCAATTTTGTCAAAGGATATACCGGTGGCGGGCTGAGGATGCACCCCTCGGTGACCCATGAAGGGGTGGCCCGGATGGCGGAAATACTGGCCTACAAGTACAAGGCCAGCGAATCAGAATTTTGCGGAGGCTGCATGGGCGGGATTGCCTACGACAGCAAGGCGCCTGATGCGCCTGCGGTGATGCGCCGTTATCTAATCGCGATGATGCCGTATATCAAAACAGGCGTCTCCCTGGGCGGCGACCTGGGCACGCGCTACGCCGATCTGCTGCAGGTTTTTCAGGAATTCGGCATGGAGCTGCCGGTGACAAAATCGATGGCCGCCGATCCGCAGATTATGAAGAATATAAAGGCCTACAACGATATGGCGAGCCTGCAGGTTTACGGGAGGCCGATCAACGATGTCATGGCCGGCTACGGCGTGGCCTGCGCCGCCGACGAAGCCTGGAAAATGCTTTCCGGCGGGCCGGCCAGGGTGGTTATCCAGGGGATGGGCCGCGTGGGTTCAGGCTGCGCCTTGCGCCTGGCGGAGCTGGGACACAAAGTTGTCGGTATGGCCGACTCCAGGGTATTCGTCTCCTGCGATGACGGCGTGGATATAGATCTGCTGAGCGGCCTGAAGAAAGAATATGATCAGCTAACCCCGGAGATCCTTCCGCCGGGATACAGGGTGGAGCCCACCAAAAACTGGCTCTCGAAGCCGTGTGATATCATTATCCCGGCGGCGCTGGGCAATGTGATCCACGGAGGCAATGCCGGCCGGGTGCAGGCGCCTTTGATCGTGGAAGGGGCCAACGGCCCCCTTTCTCCGGAAGCGGATGAAATCCTCAAGCAGAAAGGATGCCGCCTGATCTGCGATTTTACCGCCAACCTGCTTGAAGTTTGGCTTTACGATGCCGTTATTTTTGGCACGGTCCCTCCGGTATTGGATGAAGTGCTTAAACAGGGAGAGCAGCTGTGCCGGCGCAACGCCCGCAAGCAGATGGAATGCGCACTGCAGGAGGGCAGGTACGCTCGCGAAAGCGCCCGGGAGCTGTTTGCCCCCACCACCCAGGACCTGCCCGAAGTCTAAAACAGGTGGGACACCGGGGATGTACCTGTTTGTCCCATTAATGTTTGCTGACACGCGGGGGCGGGGTACGCCGTCACGGGTCCCCGATATTACTATAAAACCTGTTTGGATTACCGGATCACCCTGCAGGCATTTTTATGTAACAGGCATTTTCACCGGGGGCGAGGTATGCCCCGGCCTTACAAGCCGGGTTCGGCGCCCGGATCAACTCGCAGCGGGTTTACCCGGCGGACGAAAAAGAGGGCATCGGCCTGCCTGGCGATGGCGGTCCGGAAAACCTGGTTATAAATTCCATTAATCTGCAGTGGCTTTCCAAGCAGGCGGGCCCGCGGGTCAGGCGATACCGTGGGCAGCAAAAAGCAAGGCCCCACTTCGGCCAGCATGGCGTTCAGGCTGCCGGGCGGGTTGCTGTATTCACTGCTCAGCCAGGATAGCGGCTGCGAACTGCTCCCGCGGTCGTGCAGCATCCAGATCGAAAAAACTTCGCCGGGCAGCAGGCGGTTCAGCATGGTCCCGAGGGAAGGTACTTTCTTGCCGCCCGGGGGCGCTCCGCCTGCGTTCTTTATGGCGTCGCTTTCCTTGGCCAGGTGCCGGTTATGTCCCATCAGGATCAGCTTTTCACCGGGTTCCATCTGCGACAGGATAAACCTGACCCGGCGGTACATCGCCTCTTCGCGGGCTGCCATGGCCCGGTTGAGCCGCTCCCAGCTTCGGGCCGGGTTGGCCACGCGGATAAAGTCAAAACTTTGGCACAGGGTCTGGGCAGATTCACGCAGCAGGCCAAGGCTGTCCGGCCCCAACAGTTCTTTGAGCTGCTCCTCTCCCGCGTCAATCTCTTCCAGAACCCTCTCCAGGCGGGCGATCTCCTGCTCCAGAGACTCACCGGACGGGCGGGCTAACAGTGCCTGCAGCTTTGCAGCCGCGGGGGCTTCAATAACAGGAAGCAGCATTCCGGCCAGGTCTTCGTAACCGCCCCCGGCAAGGACATCGAGATCAAATCCGAAAAAGTAAAGCGGTGTGGATCCCGACGGTCTTTCTACGTTCAGCTTACGCAGTGCTTCGGCCAGCCGGATCTGCGTAGAAGCAAACGCTTCTGTCGGATATTTTGTCGAGGTCTCTTTCAGGATGCCGGTTGGACCATCGTCACGATCTTCGCGTATCGCTCCCCGGTAGCCGTAGGTGGACACGCGGTTAAGGTGAGTCCGCTCCCCGGTTTCAATATAGCGGTTGATCCGCATCCCGTCGGACCAGCCCAGCTCCTCTCCGAGCCGGCGCCAGCCGCGGGAAAAGAGGTAGCGCA
>CAZPET010000217.1:0-3630 GCA_964585625.1 uncultured Syntrophomonadaceae bacterium | reverse complement strand
CCTGCCCGGTGATCAGGGTAAAGCGAAGGGTGTCGGCGCCGTATTCGGCGATCACCTCGAGGGGGTCGATCCCGTTACCGAGCGATTTGCTCATCTTCCGTCCCAGGGCGTCACGCACCAGCCCGTGGATATAGACCACCTTGAAGGGGACCTCTTTCATAAAATGAAGCGACATGAAGAGCATCCGCGCCACCCAGAAAAAGATAATATCGTAGCCGGTCACGAGGACATCGGTCGGGAAATAGCGCGCCAGATCGGGAGTCCGGTCGGGCCAGCCCAGGGTGGAAAAGGGCCAGAGGGCCGAGCTGAACCAGGTATCGAGGACATCGGAATCCTGCTCCAGCGCCGCCCCGCCGCAGGCCGGGCAGGAAACCGGATCTTCATAATCGACAATGATTTCACCGCAGGAGCAGTACCAGGCAGGAATGCGGTGTCCCCACCAGAGCTGCCGCGAGATACACCAGTCGCGGATATTCTCCACCCAGTTTTCATAAATCCGGATAAATCGCGGCGGCATAAAAATGGTCTCTCCATTGCGCACCGCCGCCAGGGCCGGTTCAGCGAGCGGCTTCATCTTTACAAACCACTGCCGCGAGATCAGCGGTTCTACGACCGTGTGGCAGCGTTGACAGTGGCCGACAGCGTGGCTGTAATCTTCAATTTTATCCACCAGGCCCTGCGCCTGCAGATCGGCCACCACTTTTTCCCGGCAGCTTTCCCGGTCAAGCCCGGCGTAGGGGCCCGCGGCCGCAGTCATCTTCCCGTCTTCACCGATCACCGGTATAACTTCGAGGTTATGGCGCCGCCCGATCTCGAAGTCGTTGGGGTCATGAGCCGGGGTCACTTTGACCGCCCCGCTGCCGAACGCCGGGTCGACATAGGCATCGGCGACAACGGGGATTTCCCGGTTAAGCAGGGGGAGGATTACAGTGCGGCCCACCAGATCCCGGTATCTCTTGTCCCCGGGATGAACCGCCACCCCACTGTCACCGAGCATCGACTCGGGGCGCGTTGTCGCGACGGTAATGTAACCGTCTCCGCCGGCAAAAGGATAGCGGATATGCGTCAGGGTGGAATCTTTTTCTTCGTGCTCCACTTCAATATCCGAGAGGGCGGTATGGCAGCGGGGACACCAGTTGATCATGTAGTCGCCCCGGTAAATAAGGCCGGCCCGGTAGAGATCAACAAAAACCTTGCGCACCGCCCTGGAGCAGCCTTCATCCATGGTGAAGCGCTCCCGCGACCAGTCGCAGGAGGCCCCCAGGGCATAAAGCTGCTTCAGGATATGGTCATGATATCTTTCTTTCCACTCCCAGACCTTTTCCAGAAAACGCTCCCGTCCGAGATCGTGCCGGGTCAATCCCTCGGCGCCGAGATCCTCTTCCACCCGGATCTGCGTGGCAATCCCGGCATGGTCCGTTCCCGGCAGCCAGAGAGCGTCGTAGCCCTGCATCCGCCGCCAGCGGATCAGCACATCCTGGATGGTAATGTCGAGAGCGTGCCCCATATGCAGGGAACCGGTGATATTGGGCGGTGGAATTACGATCGTAAAAATACTATCACTTTCTTCTCTGCCCGCCCGGAAATAGTCTCCTTCAAGCCAGAACCGGTAGCGGCGCTCTTCAACATCTGTCGGATCATAAGCCGACGGGATTATATCCCTGGTCACGCCCTCACCTCTTCTTCCTTGCTACTGAAAATTATATTATTCTTTTCCATTCTTAAAGTCAACCGGAGATATGCTGCTGCCCCGGACTGGAACAGTGTGTTAATTTTTAACATAAAATGCGATCTTATCCGGCTTTTATCGAGAAAACCTGCTTTTGTCACTAAAATAATATGTCTTTGTAATATTACTGTAATGTTCTGCCCTTATAATAAAAGCAAGTTGACCCCCTCTTTTAAATATATCTCTTCGGCACAGCTACCGGCTGTGCCATTTTTTTTATATCAGAATTCTCAGGTGTTATCCGCACCACGACAAATATAAGCGTTGCTCTGTATATAGATCCTTTGGGCTTCACCTTCAGGATGACAAAAAAGGAGGGCTTTCCATATCAATTAAGGTGTCAGAGAAACGTCCCCTGTCACCCTGGTTTGACAATGGGCTGATCCAATGTTTATGATTGTATTAAATTGCCTGTTTGGAGACAGCATAAAACAATGATCCAATCCGGTTCTTTCAATGCGCAGATGCTTGACGCCAGTGGAATTTATTATTACCCGCACCTCGGTTCAACCAATACCGAGGCGTGCCGCCTGGCGGAGGAAGGCGCACCCGGCGGTACAGTAGTCCTGGCCGATGCCCAGAGCGCCGGACGCGGGCGAAGGGGCCGTTCATGGCATTCGCCCCCCGGGAAAGGGATCTATTTTTCGCTGCTGCTGCGTCCGCCGGGGACGGGCCCGGCCGCAGCGTCGCCGGTAACCCTGGCCGCCGCGGCAGCTGTCGCCCGGCAGCTGCGCGAATGCACCGGCATGCAGGCTGCTGTCAAGTGGCCCAACGACCTTCTAATAGGCCAGAAAAAAATAGGGGGCATCCTGACTGAAACCAGGACAAGCAGGCAGGCGCTGCTCTACCTTGTAATGGGCATAGGCCTGAATATCAATCACCGGGCAGAGGACTTCCCAGCAGAGCTGCGCAGACGAGCCACATCTCTATATCTTGAAAGCGGGCTTACTTTTGAGCGCACCGCTCTTTTCCTCGACCTTTTGAAAGGTTTGCGCCACTGCCTGGACCTCTTTTTCAAAGAAGGTTTTGCTCCCTTTCAACCCCTCTGGAAGGAGCTCAGCGCCACGTTGGGAAACGATGTTAAACTTGCCGGGCAGGGCGAAGCGGTACAGGGAAAAGCGGTGGACCTCGATGCAGAAGGAGCGCTGTTGATTGAAGATGACCGGGGGCAGCGGCATCGCATTTTCTGCGGAGAGATCGTTTAAAGAAAAGCATTCAAGGTTGCTTGTTTACTTGGCGTTGTCACCATCCGGATTGTCTCCTTCTGTCAGGCAGCAACCCGGGAAACCATCTTTTTAAAACCACTGTGCTGGCATAATACCCTGCAACTCCCCCAAAAGTATTAAGTATGATGTCATCTATATCAAAGGCTCTGGGGAAAACCAATCCAAAGTACGTGAAAACGATCTGGTAGGTTTCGATGAAGATAGATACCAGCAGAATGACAACGACGGCCTTTCTTATGTCTATCTTATTAAATAGAACCTTCAAATAAACACCCAGTGGCAGCAGCATGATCACATTATAAAGGGTTAATCTTACAGAATTCCAGAAGAACCAATTGAGTTCTCCAAGTTGATATGCATGGATCCATTCTAAAACAAACTGAAACGGATGCGGTTGAATTATTATTGTTCCATAAAACTGCTGCTGCGGTGGATAATGAAAGGCTCCGGTGGTGTATTGAAATACATATATTATGTAGACAACAAAACTGTATAATATCACTCTGCGAAGCAGGTTTGCAGTCTTATGCCTGATACAATCAATGATGATATAAATAACTAATAATAATATACCAACAGGCGCCACTTCAACCAGATGGCCCATTTTTTCACCCTTTTCTGCCGGATTTTAATTCATCCCGCGCCAGCAGCGCCGCTCCAAGGGCGCCGGTAATC
>CAZPET010000216.1:0-3657 GCA_964585625.1 uncultured Syntrophomonadaceae bacterium | reverse complement strand
CGCTTCAAAAAACCATTTTTCTTCAAGGGAATGCTCATATTCCGGGTGGCGGACATACGGCAGGTGCGCGTGTAAAATTAGAGCAAGAAAACCTTGAGCCATGATTTGCTGGAGCCTCCTTCGGGCAGTTCACGCGGATTGATGGTGATTGTTTCCTGTTTATTTCTTGCGGCGCCTGAAAAACTCCGCTGAGCTGAGATGATACAGGGAGATCCGGCGGAAAAGCTTCCGCGCTTTCCAGTCGGGAAGCTGCCAGTTTTCATCGATCAGATCGCTGAGGCCGTCCCGCGGGGTGCGGACCTGGTTTGAACGGAGGATCGAGTGGAAGGAGCTCTCCGGCAGTTTCCAGCCCAGTTCGGCATGGTAATACCGGTCCGCGTCCGTAACCGGGATATACCAGTTATTACTTTCCCGCTCTACTTCCAGGTCAAAAAAGCTTTCCACGGTCATTTCGTCGGCCCAGGCATGTTTATAGACCCGCAGCAAAAAAGTGACCTCCGGCCACCGCTCCACTCCCGCCGTCTTTTCAAGGTTATCCCTGGTCGGCAGGCTAACCTCCCAGTAGGCAAAAATATTATAGGGATCCCGGGGCAATATCACCAGGCGGTCTACTCCGTAGAACTGCGGCAGGGACTCGCCGCGGTTTAAATAAGTTGTCTGTGGATCGGCCACGCGTTCGCCTCCTTGCTAAAAAATAATGAAGATAACCCTGTGATTGGCAAAATATACAAGAAAGAGAGTATCAATTTCAACTGCTATTATTCCCTATGCTCCAGGATATATATCCGGTCTGGCAAGTTCAGTGGTGGAATAAAAAGGCCTGCCGCGGGAAACCTAAGCTTGATTTTTGGTAAGATTACACTGTGGAAAGGAGCCGCCTGAATTTATGCTGATCGGAATGGCTGCCTTTGAACATTTGCCGATCAGGGTGGGCGGTCTCGCCGAGGCCGTAACTTCACTGGCCGAAGCTTTGAGCAAAGAAGACGATGTCGACCTGTTTATGCCCTCCCACGGCCTGACCGGGAAAGGGCCCGCTGATGGCGGATTCGATTTACAAAAATATGCCGATTTCGGGATTACAGTCGGGGACCGGCTTCACCCGGTCAGCGTCTACCAGGCCCGACGCCGCGGGGTGAGGATCTTCTTGTTGAGCAATGAAGTCCTGGACAGCCCTTCTGTTTATAACCCCCGCCCGGATTTTATTCAGAAGATGATCCACTTCACCAAGGCTCTGCCGGGCCTGATTAACCTGATGATCAAACGTGAAGGCCGCAAGCCGGAAGTAATCCATGTTCACGACTGGCACTGCGTCTTTGCCGGCGCTCTCGTCAAGAAATATTTTCGGATTCCATTCATCTTTACCATTCACCGGCTTTGCCGCGAGCGCATCTCCGCGCGCGAGCTCGGAGAGGTTAACCTGGGGGAACTGATCGAGCCGCGCTACCTGGAAGGGGAAATGTTCAATATCGAGGTTTTTGGGGCCCACCAGTGCGACTACCTGACCACTGTAAGCCGCACTTATCTTGACGAGGAATGGGCTTCTTTTTTCAGCTCATTTCAGGGAAAGGCCACTTATGTCTGGAACGGGGCCGACGCCACTTTTTGGGATCCACAGGAGCTCAGAGATGCCGCACTGCCGCGGGCGGAGAGGCGCCGCCGGGTTCTGGAGGAAAACGATCTTGCAGACGGTCCCTTTTTCTTCTATGTCGGCCGCCTGGATGCGGCGCAGAAAGGGATCGATATCCTGCTGCAGGCATTTGAACAGCTGATGGAAGCTCAAAACAGCGCTGTAGAGCAGATCCGCCTGGTCCTGCTCGGAGCGGGGGATCCGTTTCTGGAATCGAAGGCACAGCGCCTTGCCTCGCGCTATCCCCGCCAGATGAAAGTGATCCGGCAATATCTCCATCGTGAGGCGACCCGCGAGTTTTACGGAGCGGCCGATTTCTGCCTGATCCCCTCGAACTTCGAGCCTTTCGGCCTGGTCCAGCTCGAGGCTATGTGCATGGGCTGCATCCCCATCGGCAGCCGGGTGGGGGGAATCAACGATACCGTCATTGATATCGGGGAGAATAGCGCCGCGGCCACCGGCCTCTTGATCCCGAAGCGCGATCCTGATGCCCTGGCAGCGGCAATGCAAAAAATGGTGGAAATGCTGGAAGAAGAGCCTGCCCGGATAGAGAGAATGCGCCGCAGCGGGCGGCGGCACGTCCTTGAAAATTACAACTGGGAGCGCGCCGCCGGGCGCTATCGCCTTCTCTACCGCGGGATGGCCCCCTTGAAGCTGCCGTTTGTCTCCTACGCCGAACCGTATTAACAATCCGGGGCGGAGGTCCGGCCGCACAAGTTACCTGGTGGATATTCTGTCGCGGAGGTGCCTTGTTTGTCCGAAATTCGCCGTGATCCCATCTCCGGGCGGCAGGTGATCATCGCCACGGAGCGCTCCAGAAGGCCCGCAGCTTTTGCCGGAAATTGCTACGGGGCAGACTGCTATGCCGCTGTTCCGGCTTACGTAGAGAGCTGTCCTTTTTGCGCAGGGAATGAGCAGATGACACCTCCGGAGCTCTTTGCCCTGGGGCGCAGCACGGCGGCCCCCGATACGGCCGGGTGGCGGGTCAGGGTGGTGCCGAACAAGTATCCGGCGGTGGAGCTGGGCGAAAAGGCGGAACCGGATACCGGGGGAGGATTGATCCCGGGTTACGGCGCTCATGAAGTGCTGGTTGAGATCCCGGAGCATAACCGCCACCCCGGCAGCTTCCCGCCGCGGCAAATGGATCTCGTCATCGAAGGATATTACCGGCGCGGCCGGGTGCTGGCAGATTATCGCCACCTGCGTTATTTGCAGATCTTCCGCAACCACCGCCGTGAAGCGGGCGCCTCGATCGAACATCCTCACTCCCAGCTCATTGCTCTCCCCTTTGTTCCTTCCGCTGTCCGGCAGGAGCTGGAGCGGGCACACCGTGCTTACCTTGCAGAGGGAGCCTGCCCTTTCTGCCGGCTGCTGGATGAAGAGAGGCAATTCGCCCGGAGAGTTGTTGTTCAGAACGACGCCTGCACCGCCTTTATCCCCTTTGCCGCCCGCAGCCCCTTTGAAACATGGGTCTTGCCGCAGCGTCATGAAGCTTCATTTTTTGAGACAGGCGCATCGGAACGGGAGGGGCTGGCGGAGATCCTTGAAGAACTGCTCCGCCTGTTCACGCATGCTATAGGCGATATCCCTTACAATTACTACCTGCATACCGCGCCCCTGCGCAGCTCTCCGCTGCCCCATTACCACTGGCATATCGAGCTGCTTCCAAAAGTAAGTATTGCCGCGGGATTTGAAATGGGCAGCGGGGTCTATATCAACGTAACACGGCCTGAAGAAGCGGCCCGGTTTTTACGTGAGAAAGGAAGAGGGGACCATGGATCATGGCGGAAAGATCTACTTCGTACTTGCTCTGCACAATCACCAGCCTGTAGGCAACCTGGATGAGGTTTTTGAGCAGACCTTTACGCGCACCTATGAGCCGTTTATCGATGTCCTGGAGAGATTTCCCCGTATCAGGCTGGCACTGCACTACTCCGGCAGCCTCCTGGACTGGCTGGTTGAAAACAGACCGGAGTTCATCGGGCGCCTGAAGAAAATCGCTGCCGGCGGACAGGTGGAGATCCTGGGAG
>CAZPET010000215.1:0-3672 GCA_964585625.1 uncultured Syntrophomonadaceae bacterium | reverse complement strand
ACAGCGAGACCACCGTTCTCGTGCTTTCCGGCGACGGCGGCACCTTTGACATCGGACTGCAGGCGCTCTCGGGTGCGGCGCAGCGCAACGAAGATTTCATCTTTGTCTGCTACGATAATGAGGCTTACATGAACACGGGGGGGCAGACCAGCTCGGCCACCCCTTACGGTACCCGCACGGCCACGGCGCCCTTTCCGCTTTACCAGGACCGCCCGAAGAAAGATATGATCAAGATCATGGCCGCGCACGGCATCCCTTACGCGGCCACGGCCACGGTAGCCTTCATCGACGACCTGGAGAGAAAGTTTGCCGCCGCCCGCCAGATCCGCGGTTTCCGCTTCTTTCACCTGCTGAGCCCCTGTCCGCCGGGGTGGGGCGCCGAGCCCGATCAAACGATTCACCTGTCGCGCCTGGCGGTAGAGAGCTGTCTCTTTCCGCTTTACGAGGTGCGGGACGGCGACAACTTCACGCTGACCCACCGCCCGGCAAAGAAAAAGCCTTTGGACGAATATCTGCAGCTGCAGCGCCGCTTCCGCGGCCTGGAGAAGGGGCAGGTAGAGGCGATGCAGCGGCAGGTGGACCGGGATTGGGAGAAGCTGCTGCAGCTGACCGGCGGGCCGGGCCCGGGTTGAGGCAGGGGTTAAATCCCCCCGGCCTCCCTTTAGTAAGGTTTGGGGACAGACCGGATAAGGTCAGGGGACGGACCTGCAAACATAGGTCCGTCCTCATTCTGGATAGGTCCGTCCCCATCGGGATGAGGGATTTTTAATGTCACTTGACAGGGATAAAGGGGAATGATATATATTTTTATAGACAGCAGTGTCGATGAAAAGAGGAAGAGATGCCCAAAATAGTCGATGTCGCAGAGATGAAGCATCAGATCATGATTGAAGCGCTCCATGTGTTTATCCGGCGGGGTTATCATAAAACTACCTTTGCCGAGATTGCCCGGAGATGCTCTATCGGACGGACCACGATCTACCAGTATTTCAAGAACAAAGATGAAATCTTCATGTATGCAGTGGAACATATCAACCAGGTCTTCGAAGAAGAATACCGGAGTATTGTTGATGATTCCGGGCTCGATGTTCTGGAAAAAATCAAGAAAATATTTTCGAAATTCTTGCTGCGATGCAGCAAAAAAAATAACGAGATCTCCCTGCTGCTCGAACTCGCGCTGATCTTGAAAAGAGACAACCATGAGCTGCTGGAGCAGGTAAATAAATCGCTGGAGCTCCAGGAGTTGTTTTGCAGCTTGCTGGAAGAAGGTGTCAAGCTGAAACAAATTAAACCGTTGCATAATATGGAAAGCATGGCCTTTACCCTGGAGACCTTTATGGATTCATTGATGTTATATCTTCCATTTACAGAACCGGGCGAGATGGCCGGTCATTTGCAAAACCTCCATTTGATTATAGATGGGTTAAAAGCATAAAAAATTTTTAACTATTATCGACACTCATGTCGATTAAAGTTGTGCATAAATATTAAGAAAGGAGGTATTTCCGGATGCAAACGCTAAGGCAAATGATATCGGCGATTGTAATCAGGGAGGGTCTGCGGTATCTGGAAAAGGATCCCATCGGCAATTATTCCAGGTTGGTCACTTGGGCCGAGAAACTTGCCGTAAAACCGGATCATAAAGAGATGGCAAAGACCTTCAGGGAAATCGGTGAAGGAGACAATAATTGGTTCCAATTATATACCAGGGTGGTTCAGGATGTTGCCCCCCATATTCAGAGGAAGTTCCTGGCGAACTTTTTTGTATACTCCACCATAGCCGGACTGCCGGCTAAAGAAAAGATCGCCAAAAAGAACGGGATCAATATTCCCTGGGCGATTCTCATGGATCCGACAGCCGCCTGCAACCTGAAATGCACCGGCTGCTGGGCGGCTGAATATGATCAGAGCGATTCGTTAAGCTATGAAACCCTTGACCGGATTATCAGGGAAGGAAAACAGCTGGGGATCTACATGTATATCTATTCCGGCGGCGAACCGCTGGTGCGCAAACGCGATCTCATCAGGCTGGCGGAAAAACATGATGACTGCATGTTTTTATCATTTACCAACGCAACCCTGGTGGACGAAGCTTTCTGTAAAGAGCTGGTCAGGGTCGGAAACCTGGTGCTGGCCATCAGTATTGAAGGCTCTGAGGAAGAGACCGATCTGCGCCGGGGGAAAGGGACCTATCGAAAAGTGATTCAGGCCATGGATCTGCTGAAAGCTCACCGCTGTGGGTTCGGTTTCTCGGCCTGCTATCACAGCAAAAACGTATACGGTGTCGGATCCGAAGAATTTGTCGATCTGATGATTGAAAAAGGATGTCTCTTCGGCTGGTATTTCACCTACATGCCCCTTGGGAAGGACGCGGTTCCTGAGCTGCTGGCCACACCTGAGCAGCGTGAATTCATGTATCATCAGATTCGCGATTTTCGGAAGCGGAAAGATATTTTCTTGTTGGACTTCTGGAATGACGGCGAATACACCGGGGGCTGCATTGCCGGCGGCCGGAATTACCTGCATATCAACGCCAACGGCGATGTGGAGCCCTGCGCGTTTATCCATTATGCCAGTGCGAATATCAAAGAGATGAGCCTGCTCGAAGCTTTGAAGAACCCTCTCTTCGATCAGTACAGGCAGAAACAGCCGTTCAATCAAAACCATCTGCGGCCATGTCCGTTGCTCGATAACCCGGAAAAGCTGAGTGAAATGGTCCACCGGGCCGAAGCCTACCCGACACAGCCGGGCGACCTGGAGCCGGTTGACGACCTGACCGGAAAATGCCGGGAGGCGGCAAAGAGGTGGGCGAATACCGCCGACCGCCTCTGGGCGGAATCGCATACGGAAAAAAAGGACCGGGTCTCCTAGCCAATGTCGGAACTTTTTATCGCTGAAACTGCTCAGAATAGAGAGAGGAAGGTGAGCAGTTATGAAGTTTATCGCGGTTCTTTTAGGGCTGTTTCTCTTAGGCACCGTTGGATGCTCCCCCGGCCAAACTCTGCCGGACGGTGATCCTGCTGCCGGGGGGCCGGTCCTGGAGCAGCCCCCACCGGACGAAGTTCCCGTTGAGGAAGCAGTGCCGCTGGAAGAAACCGTTAAGGAGATAGAAGGGCTGGTCCGCCTGGCCGACCTCGACGCCGGCTTTATCTTCGATTTAAAGTATGCCACGGATGATAATTTCGTGGGGATGGCGGTATACCCGGTGGCGGTCGCGGTCCTGAAAAAAGAGACCGCCGAACGGCTGCTTCGGGCCAATACCATCTTCCAGGCCGACGGTTATTCGATCAAGATCTGGGACGCTTACCGCCCTCTTTCGGTGCAGCGGCTTCTCTGGCAGGCCTATCCTGACAGTCGTTACGTGATCAACCCAGATGCTATCCCCGCCACCGCAGGCTGGAAAGCGAGACACAACAACGGCATGGCGGTAGACATGACCCTGGTCGATGCAAACGGCAACGAGCTGCTGATGCCCAGTGGATTCGATGATTTCAGCGAAAAAGGAGCTCCCGATTACCCCGGGATGTCGGAAGAGGCGCGCCGGAACGTTCAATACCTTATCTCGGTTATGGAGAGCGCCGGTTTCAGAACTCCCCCGAACGAGTGGTGGCATTTTAGCGATGTCATGGGCACTCCTACGCCCTATCTCGATATCCCGCTGGAAGCCTTTTT
>CAZPET010000214.1:0-3690 GCA_964585625.1 uncultured Syntrophomonadaceae bacterium | reverse complement strand
AGTTGCTCTCTCCAGGCTGCAAAGTCGGGGATGGTGGCCAGGTGTGTATCCCCGATCTCTTCCAGGTCCGGGACCTCTCCCGGCGGCAGGGTCACGGTAATCCTGCCGCCTTCGATCGCCACAGGCCACTCGTCCGGGAGCGCCCCGGCAATCTGCTCCAGGTCAATGCCGTATTGTTCCAGCAATGCGGGATCCGGCTCGATAATCAGCTTGCCGTCCTCGCCAATCTCCATCTGCGGCAGGATATCTTTAAGGTATATTTCACGCAGCGGTATCTCCAGGCTGTCGGTGGAAGGCAGCGTCTGCGAGAGCATCCGGTTGAGGTCCAGGTCCACCGAGCGCCCGATCAGCTTCCGCAGCTCATCTTCATCGAGCTGAAAGCCGATCACCAGGTTGCCGAGCTCCTCCAGATCCAGGGAACGGCCGACCAGCCGGATGCGCATCTGCTGTTCATCCACCTCCACCTTACCGCCGGGGAGATTCAGCAGGCTCGCCCGCAGGATATTGGAGACCTGCTCGAAAGAGACCTGGTTATCACGGACGCGGTCAGGAAAGAGGCGGATAAAAAGATCGCGTTTGGCCCCACCTTCGATCCTCAGGCTGGCCACGCCGGGGATCGTTTCGAGGCGCGGCCTGGCGCTCTTCTCCAGCCATTCGGTCAGCTCCACGGCGTCGAGGCTGCTGCTGACATCCACCTGCATTACCGGCAGCAGGGTGGGGTCAAATTCGAGGATGATCGGGCGCTGCACCCCTTCCGGCAGGGTCAGCAGGTCCAGGCGGGTCCCGACCTCTTCGCGCTTCTGCTTCAGATCGGCGCCCCACCTGAATTCGAGGGCGACCAGGGAGACATGTTCCTGGGAAAGGGAGATAATATTCTTGACCCCGCTGACCGGGGAGACGACATCCTCGATCGGTTCGGTGACCATTTTCAAATTTTCCTGGGGAGAGCTGCCGGGGAAGACGGTGATCACCGCCAGGTAAGGCGGCTTGATATCGGGCAGCAGGTCGAGCGGGGTCTGGACCAGGGAAACAGTACCGATCACGAGAATAATCAGTAAAATGGTGATCGTGGCTACGGGTCGCCGCACGGAGATATCCGGTAAATTCATCTTCAGGTTTCGCCTCACCGCAACAATATATTTTTATTTGCCGCTACTGATAACATTATAAACAATTATGTGCCGCTTTGCGATTTATGCTTATTTTACATCAGGAGCCCGGATCATTCAATTAAATCGCATCCTGAGCCCCTCTCCCGGTCATCCTGAGCGCAGCGAAGGATCTCAATTTGCTTTTTCACCCTTGCAAAGTTATAATATTTTCAGGAAAATATGGAAAAGCGGGGGACTATGCAGCAAGGTGAAGCATTTTTAACGACGCGCAGTGAAGAAGAGACGACCTATATCGGCATGGTTTTGGGAAAGTGGATCAGAGAACCGCTGGTGATCGCCCTGAACGGTGAACTGGGCAGCGGAAAAACAGTTTTTGTACGCGGCGCCGCTGCCGGGCTTGGCGTGACCGAAATGGTGACCAGCCCTTCGTTCGTTCTTTTGAAAATTTACACGGGAAGGCTTCCGGTATATCATTTCGATTTCTACCGGCTGGATGAAGCCGCGGCACTGGACGACCTCGGGTTTGACGAGTATCTTCCCGGGGAGGGAGTTGCCTTCGTGGAATGGGCTGATAACCTGCCCGGAGTGATCCCCGCAGAGCGGCTCGAGATAACCATTGAGCGCTTTTATGACCACGGCGGTGAGGGGCGCCGTCTCTGGTTGATGCCCCATGGATTGGAGAGCTCGTGGCTTGTGGCCAGGCTGATCGAGGGGATTACCTGGCGGGTTGACGGCAGCCTGAACATGCTGCCGCAGCCGCTGTTTTCCAAAGAAAATGCGGGGAGGCTGGGCTGGAACTGCTGATCCTCGGTATCGATACAACAACGTTGGCCTGCAGCGTGGCTTTGCTGGACGAAGAGGCGCTGCTGGCCGAGTTTACCCTGAATATCCGCAAGACTCATTCGGAGCGCCTCATGCCGCTGATAGACGCTCTATTGAAAGAGAGCGCCGTCGAACGCGAGCAGCTGCAGGCTGTCGCCGTTGCGGCCGGTCCCGGTTCTTTTACCGGAATCCGCATCGGCGTTTCCACCGCCCGCGCGCTGGCCCAAGGGCTGGCCATACCGGCGGTAGGCGTCTCCACCCTGCAGGCCCTGGCCGAAGCGGTACCCTCGCCGGGCGCCCTGATCTGCCCCCTGCTCGATGCCCGCCGCAACGAGGTTTACAGCGCCCTCTACCGGCGCGAGGCCGTCCCGTCCAGCGGCCTCGAGATGCTGATCCCGCCGGCGGCGGTTGAGCTCGGCCCCTTTACTGAAAGATTGAAAGTTTACGGTGAACCAATTGTCTTCACCGGTGAGGGATTGAACTCTTACGGTCCTTACCTCAGCGAAGCGCTGGGCGGCCTGGCGGTCCTGACGCAGGCCCCGCAGCGCGTCTGCCGCGCAGCCTGGGTGGCGCTCTGCGGACGCCGCCTGCTGGCTCACAGCCCCACGGCATCGTTTCATGAGCTCTTGCCGCAGTACCTGCGCCGTCCCGAGGCTGAGCGCCGCCTCGAGGAGCGAAAGAGAGGTGTGTCGTGTCCCTGACCGCAACCATTGAACCTATGACCCTGGAAGACCTTGAGGCCGTGGCGAAGATCGAGCAGGACTCTTTTGAGCAGCCCTGGTCACCGCAATCGTTTCGTACCGAACTGATCCGAAACGACATGGCTCACTACCTCGTGGCCCGGGTGGGGGAGAGGGTGGCGGGTTACGGCGGCATCTGGATCATATTCGACGAGGCTCACCTGACCACCCTGGCGGTGGCGGAACCTTACCGGCGCTGCGGCATCGGCGCCGCGCTTCTTAAGGCGCTGATGAAGAAGTCAGCCTCCCTCGGCGCGCGCCGCATCTCCCTGGAGGTGCGCCCGAGCAACCATACCGCCCGCAGCCTTTACGAAAAATTCGGCTTCACTATAAAGGGAGTGCGGAAGCATTACTACTTTGACGAGGACGGCCTGGTCATGTTCAACAACAATCTGACATGCGACGGGGAGGCAGACGATGACCCGGCCTCCTGAAACTTCAAACACGGAGCCTGTCTATATCCTCGGCATCGAGAGCTCCTGCGATGAAACCGCGGCGGCGGTGGTTGAAGACGGCCGCTGTATCTGCAGCAATGTGATCTCTTCACAGGTGAAGGTGCATGCCGCCTACGGCGGCGTTGTCCCCGAGATCGCCTCGCGGCGCCACCTCGAGCAGATCAACCTGATCATCGAGCAGGCCCTGGCTGAAGCGCAGCTCAACCTGGGGGGGCTCAGCGCCGTGGCCGTCTCCAACGGTCCCGGCCTGGTCGGAGCGCTGCTGGTAGGAGTCTCCACGGCGAAAGCTCTGGCCTACGCCGCCCGCCTGCCGCTGATCGCGGTCAACCATGTTGAAGCCCACCTCTATGCCAACCTTCTTACCGGCGCCGGGATCCGTTACCCCCTGGTGGCGCTGGTCGCCTCCGGCGGCCATACCAGCCTGCTGCTCCTGCCGGAGCCGGAGCAGATCGTCTCCCTGGGGCAGACCCGCGATGACGCCGCCGGCGAGACCTTCGACAAGGTCGCCCGGGCGATGGGCCTGGGCTACCCGGGCGGGCCGCAGATCGACCGCCTTGCCGC
>CAZPET010000213.1:0-3696 GCA_964585625.1 uncultured Syntrophomonadaceae bacterium | reverse complement strand
ATGATGCGGCTGGTCAGCACCGCGGTCTTACCGGTGCCGGCACCGGCGGTAACGGCCACGTTACGCCGGTAGTCGGTAGCAAGGTGTTGAAAGACGGTGGGATAAAAGGATACAGCCATCTTAAATGAGCTCCTTGATCAGGTTGATCTCTGCTGCGTCGCGCAGGGCCGGGCTGAGCCTGTCGAGGCGGGCCTGGTCTTTGCGGCAGAGCCGGCCGAAGGTGCAATTACCGCAGCTTTGCTCCGCCTCTTCGCACAGGGGCGGGTGAAAGACGCCCCTTTTCATCAGCCGGTGCAGCCGGCGGATATGGTTGGCGATGATCTCGAGAGCGGCGGGGAAGCGCTCCTGGTCGATAAGACCGTTGCGCTGCCCGGAAAAGATGGGCCGTTTTTCCGAGACAAGATGCCGCCGCGAGGCCACAAGCCGGCTGACCGCAAAATAGCTGCTCCGCCGCAGCGCCTGCGGGCTTTTGACCAGGTAGAAACCGGCGCCGGCAGCCGGGGCAAGGCCGGTAGCGGGATCGGGCGCGGACGCTGCCGGCATCTCCCCGGCGGCGTCCTTAGTAAAGAGCAGCAGCATCAGGGGGAGATCAAAGCGCAGCCCGCGCATGACCCGCCGGGGATCCCCGGGTGCGGTGGTGTAGCGGTAGAGGAAGCAATAACCGCCGTCCAGGGTAAGGTCGACCCGGTCGATCTCCACGCTGACCGGGAGGGTTTCACTTAGCTCAACTGTCCCCGACAGGTTGGCCCGGCAGGGTTTGAGCAGATCGGACCCCTCCGCTTCGTATTGCAGGAAAGCGTGAAACAGCCCCGGGCGCCCGTCCGCTTCCCCGTCGAGGCCGGCCGTAAGCTGCTTCTGGAAACGGGCCTGGAAAGCATCGGCCGCCTCTGCCGCATCCCGGCGCTCAAAATGACGGGCGGTCAGCTCATGAAGCAGCGCCGCCGCTTCACGAGCGGGGGCCTCCCCGGCGGCGCAGATCGCCGCGGTGTACTCCTTCAGGATGGCGCGGATCGCCGTCCCCCGTTCGGCCGTATCGGGGTGATAGTCGGGCTCCGTCTTCAAGCCGAGGATGTCATCGAAGAAAAAGCGCAGCGGGCAGGCGGCGTAGCGCTCCAGGACTTCCGGGGTGAAATCGATCCGGCCGACGGCGCCTTCCAGCAGGGGAGCCGCCGGGCCGGCAGGGTTGAAAAGGCCGTCAAACTCACAGAACCGGTCGGCGCCGGCGGTGAGCCCGTCAAAGCGCATCACCGCGGCGATCTGGTCAAACATCGCTTCATCTTCACGGCGCAGCTCTTTTAACAGGGGCAGGGCCCCGGCGTAGTCGTGGTCCACCTTGCCGGCGACGGCGAGCAGCTTCTCCCGGCGGCTGTAAAGCGGGGTCCCGCTGTCCGCCGGCCCGGGTGCGGCGGGCGCCTCTTCCGCGGCCGGGGGCGGCAGCTGTTTTTCTATTTCTTTCAGCAGCGGCGACGGCGGCAGCCTGCGGCCGCTATCGGAGCGGGGCAGGCTTAAACACAAACCCCGAGCCGTGGCGCGGATAAGCTGGTAGAAGCGATTGCGGGCCAGGTCCACGCTGGTATAGGCGCGGCCAGGGCCGAGCCCCTCTTTCCTGGGCTGGAGAAAATTGAATTCTTCCACCGGGGGAAACTCGCCGTCGACCAGCCCGCAGATAAAGGTATAGTCCCGGCGCCGGTACTGGCCGCGGTCAACCCGCTGGACCGCCACCGCCGGCCCGGAGCAGCCGAAAGCATCCCGGGGTGACACGGCAGGTATGCCGGTACTGGTGCGGCTGGAGCAGGCTGCCTCTTCAGTCCCGCCATAGCCGTCGGGAAGGCGCGCCTCCAGCATCAGCCGCGCAAAGATGCGTGCCAGGTCCGCCAGGGGGAAGCGCTCCGCGGCAGGCTGTGCCAGCGGCGCCAGCACGGCCTCAAGCTCCTCCAGGACCAGGTTGATCTGCTCAAGCGCCCGCTCCTCCCGCTCCCGGATCGATTGCTCCTCGAATGGCCCAACTGCTGCCGCGCCAGAGCCGGCGCTGGCCTTTTCAGCAATCTGAAAACGACGCATCAGCATATACACAGTCTCTTTAAATTCAACCGCGCTCATGTGGGAGCGCCAGGCGGAAAGCTCCTTTTCGGCCCGGGCCAGCAGGTAAGACTGGAGCAGGGCCTGGAAGCGGTCGTTTGGCCTGTCCGCCTCATTCCCGGCCCCGTCGAAATACTGCTTGAAGAGCACCAGCAAGTGGGTTCCGGCAGGGGGCTGGATTGCCCGGTAGGCCCCGCGGCGCAGCCGGCTGAGTGCGTGATAGTCAAGGCGGCAGCGCGCGCCGGGGGTGAGATGTTCCGGCAGATCGGCGTCGGCGAGCAGCTCCACCCCGGCGGTTTCCTGGTATACGGCCAGGGCCGCCGGGTCCACGCTTAATTCATAAGTGACATAGGGCGAGGAAAATATCTTTTCCCGCAAGACAAAGGGGTTGGCGCTGACGCTGTGGCCAACAAGGTTATTGATCAACGCAGCCAGCGGAAAGCCGAGCAGCGGGGCCCCATCTTCCAGGATAAAGGGGATGTCGTAGTCCGGGAATACTTCCCTGATGATGGCAGCATAGAGATCGTATGCGGGTGCCGCTACACGGATCCGGTCAAATGAGACGCCCTTTTGGGCCAGGCTCCTGATGCGGCGGGCCACGGACACTATTTCGGTAAAGCGGTCATTGGCCTTGAGCACGGTAAGCCGCTCCGCCGGGCCGGGGCTCTCTGCGGCGGCGGGCCCGGGGGTCGGGTCCGGCTGTGGGGTTTGCTGGAACAAGGAACAGGCCAGGGCAGAAAAGTAATCCTGCGGGCCGGGCGCAGCGGCAAGGTCCACGGCCGGCGGCGCTCCGGTTTGCTCCAGCAAATCGATAACGCTTTGTTGTATCCGCAGAGCCTGCTCCGATGCCGCCGGGTCGGCGCAGTGCAAAAAGACCACCCGGAGGGCGTTTTCAAAGGCGGAGGCGATGAAGCGCACTTCCAGGGGAGTAAGGGTATCAAAACCCCAGAAGATGAGCGCGGCCTTCTCCGGCAGGCCCAGGTGCCGGTGGAAGTCGAAGTCTGCCGCCCCGCTGTGATGTAAGAACTCTTCCAGGCCGCCGCGCAGGTCAAAACCAAGCTCGCCAAGCCTCTGCCGGAAGGCGGCGTCAATCCGGACAAGATCCTTTTCCTTGAGGGTAAGCCGGCCTGCTTTGAGGGTATCGAAAGCCGCTTGCAGGTCGGCCAGGGTAGCGGTGCGAAAATTGTAGAGAAAGTCAGTCAGAGCCTTGACGTAGCCCTGCCGGTATTTTTCCATGTGGAGGTAGGCGGTAAAAGCTTCGGAGATGATTGTGCTTAAAATTGACTCCAGGCCGTGGCGCGAGATTAAACCGGCCTTGCCGAGGCCTTTTACGTAGCGCGCGATCAGCTCCGGGATGGTAACAATAGCGCCGCCGGCTACCTCCGGAAACGCAGCAGCGGCCGGGCCCTTTTCTTCGTCCGACGGGATTACGATTACCGTGGGGTCGGTACCGAGCCAGTGATCTTTGTACGCAAGCAACTCGTGCCAGGCGCCCGCCCGGTAAACTTCAACTGGTGTCATCAATGCTCTCCATGTGTAACTGTATTAAAACCCGGGTGCCGGGAGTGACTACTATCTATAACATTTCTAAATCGATCCGGTATTTCCTGCTGTTAG
>CAZPET010000212.1:0-3702 GCA_964585625.1 uncultured Syntrophomonadaceae bacterium | reverse complement strand
TATTATTTTAAAGAATAAGAGGATATTTGCAAGTATAAGTCGAATGTAAAGTAAAATTAGTTTAAGGATTGGAAAGTTACTGCAAACTAACGCCGTTTAACCAGTAAAGGAGGTTTTTTGAATGAATGAAAAATGGTACCAAAGTTATGACCCCGGAGTACCCCACGAAATCGAGCTGCCCTCTAAAACGCTCCCCCGTTTCCTGGAGGAGGAAGCCCAAAAGAGATCCGCGGCTGTGGCGGTAAAGTTTATGGGGGGCAAGCTCTCCTTCGGCGAGCTGAACAGGGCCGCCGGTTCCTTTGCCGCCGTCCTCGCCGGCCTGGGCTTGAAGCCGGGCAGCCGCGTTGCCCTGCACCTGCCCAACTGTCCCCAGTATGTGATTACTTTTTACGGCACCCTGCGGGCCGGATGTATTGTCACCCCCTGCAATCCGCTTTACGTGGAAAGAGAGCTCATTCACCAGCTCAACGATTCCGGTGCAGAAGCGATCGTCACCCTGAGCCGCTTCTATCCCCTGGTCAATAAAATCAAGGAAAAAACAGGTTTAAAAGCAATAATTGTCACCAACATCAAGGATTACCTGCCCGGAATGCTGAAAACACTTTATACCCTGGTGAAAGAAAAGAAGGAGGGCGACCGGGTCAAGTTGGAGTCCGGTCACCACAGGCTGCTCGATTTGCTGAAACAATATGCTTCTCATCCGGTTCCCGAAATTGAAGATGACCTCGAAAAACCGGCCTGCTACATGTATACCGGGGGAACCACCGGCATCTCCAAGGGAGCTATCCTGACCCACCGCAATATCCTGGCCAATGCGCTGCAGGTAAAGAGCTGGGTCAACGATTTTCAGGAGGGCAAGGAGATCATCCTCGGGGCGCTGCCGTTTTTTCACAGTTACGGCATGTCCACCGCTTTGAACCTGGCCCTGGTCGGCGGCGGCACCCTGATCCCGGTGCCCCAGTTCAAAGTCAAGGAGATCCTGAACCTGATTCAAAAAGAGAAACCGACTCTTTTCCCCGGGGTCCCGACCATGTATGTGGCGCTCAACAATGATCCGGATGTGCAGAAATATGACCTCAGCTCGATCAAGGTCTGCATCAGCGGGGCCGCGCCCCTGCCGGTAGAGGTGCAGAAGCAGTTTGAAGCCATTACCGGGGGCCGCCTGCGGGAAGGTTACGGGCTGACCGAAACTTCGCCGGTGACGCACTGCAACCCGATCTACGGTAATAACAAGGCCGGCAGCATCGGGGTGCCATTCCCCGGCGTGGTGGCCAAAATAGTGGATATTGATGACCCCTCCAGGGAGATGCCCATGGGTGAGCGAGGCCAGCTGGCGGTCAAAGGACCCCAGGTAATGCGGGGATATCTCAACCGGGACGAGGAAACGGTATCCATATTCCATAACGGGTTCATTCTCACCGGCGATATAGCCATGATGGACGAAGAAGGCTATTTTTATATTGTCGACCGCAAAAAAGATATGGTCATCGCCGGCGGCTACAATATTTTCCCCCGCGAGATCGAAGAGGTTCTTTACGGCCATGATAAGATCAAGGAGGTTTGCGTGGCCGGGGTGCCTCACGGTTACCGCGGTGAGACGATCAAAGCCTATGTTATCCTGAAAGACGGGGTCACGATGACAGAGGAAGAGGTCATTGAATACTGTGCTGCAAACCTGGCCAAGTATAAAGTTCCCAAAGTCGTAGAGTTCCGGGACGAACTGCCCAAGACCATGGTGGGCAAGATCCTGCGCCGCATGCTGGTTGAAGAGGAGCTGGCCAGGTTGAAAAAAGAGCAGAGCAGTTAAACGGCGGTAATCCGCAAAAAGACCGGTTTTAAGGAAGGGGCGGTCTTCAAAGGGCCGCCCCTTCTTCGGCTGCCGGACCTGCCATGCATGTTATCCTGAGCGCAGCGAAGGATCCCGCGAAGGGAACATATGCGGCATCAGTATTGCAGCCGAAAATTCTTGACAACACGCCCCCGGTTATGCTAAACTGCATCTTGGACACGGTAAAACGTGTTGCAGAAGGTTGCTTTTTTTGTTTACAAACAATGTTGAGCAAAAAGGGCCCATAGCTCAGCTGGAAGAGCGGCCGGCTCATAACCGGTTGGTCCCAGGTTCGAGCCCTGGTGGGCCCACCAATCAAGGCCCCTTCGTCTAATCGGTGAGGACACCAGCCTTTCAAGCTGGCAGCAGGGGTTCAAATCCCCTAGGGGTCACCATTTTTTTTTTGGGCGAATAGCTCAGCGGGAGAGCACCTGCCTTACAAGCAGGGGGTCACAGGTTCAAATCCTGTTTCGCCCACCACGAGGTGTCACGGGACGGTTCTCCTGACACCTTTTTTATTTACGGCCAGGAACCAATCCATCCTGACTTTCCCACGCGGCCGGGAGACCTAAAATAGCCAAGATCCCTTTTGTCTTACATTTTCCAGGCTATTAATACTGCCCAACCAAAGGAAATTACACCTTTATCGAGAAAATAGTTTATGATTCACCAGGTGAATAATTCAGGCTTGCTGTTGCCAGGAGCACCGCCCGGCCGGTAAAGTGTCAGGCCTGGAAGGCTGCATTGTATTCTACATTTTTCTGCTGAATAATTGGAGCGGGTGAGAAATGGGGGAGCTGAGATCATGAAAACAGGCGGATGGAAACCTGGCAGTAGCAATATCATGACGGGGTGGGCAGCAGAGGTTACCCTGGACAACGTGCTGCCGGAATATCCGCGGCCGCAGGCGGTCAGGGAAAGATGGCTTAATTTGAACGGCCTGTGGGATTATGCGATCAGAGACATAGAGGAAGATGAGATTCCCCGCCGCTATGACGGGAAGATCCTGGTGCCTTTCCCGGTTGAAGCTCCGCTCTCGGGGGTCCAAAAACCGCTGCTTCCGGATCAGAAGCTGTGGTATCGCCGCACCTTTACCGTTCCGGAAACATGGAACGGTCAGAGGGTGCTGCTGCACTTCGGCGCCGTTGACTGGAAAGCAGAGGTTTGGGTTAACGGGGCCGCCGCCGGTACGCATACCGGCGGCTTCTACCCGTTCAGTATGGATATTACGTCACTTCTCCGGGAAGGGGCCAATGAACTGATGGTGGCGGTGTGGGACCCGACCGATACTTACGGCCAGGAGAGAGGCAAACAGGTTCTAAAACCCGGGGGGATCTTCTATACCGCCGTCTCCGGCATCTGGCAGACAGTCTGGCTCGAGCCGGTGCCCTCAAGTTACATCAGCGCTTTCAGGCTAACCCCGGATATTGATCGGGAGGAGCTGCGGCTGCAAGTCACCCTGGGCGGCGAGAGCGGCAGCTTCACCGTTGAAGCGGCGGCCTTTGAGGAGGGCTGCGAAGTTGCCGCGGTCCGGGGAAGTGCCGGCAGCGATCTCGGGTTAAAGGTGAAGAGCCCGCGGCTCTGGAGCCCCGATAATCCCTTTTTATATGATCTGCAGATCCGCCTTCTGGACGGGCGGCAGGTTGCCGACGGGGTGGAGAGCTACTTCGGGATGAGAAAATTCAGCGTTGCCGAAGACGGGCGGGGCATCAGGCGGCTCTGCCTGAACAACCGGCCGCTTTTCCAAAACGGGCTGCTAGACCAGGGTTACTGGCCCGACGGTTTATATACCGCGCCCACGGACGAGGCCCTTAAATACGATATCGAGATGGCCAAAAAGCTCGGCTTCAACATGATCCGCAAGCATATCAAGG
>CAZPET010000211.1:0-3709 GCA_964585625.1 uncultured Syntrophomonadaceae bacterium | reverse complement strand
TCAGACTTCTATAGAAGCGCTGATTGATATTGCGTATCATCTTTCTGCGAAACAATTCAACCATGCACCTGCTGATGCTCGTGATGCGTTGCAATTTTTGGTATCAAAAGAGATTCTGCTGCCTGGCGACTTTGAAATATATTCGGCTATGGTTGGTTTCAGGAATAGGGTAGTTCATGGATACCAGCAGGTTTCGGATCAACGAGTCTATGAGATTTCCACCAAAGAGATTAGCAGTTTTGAATCATTTATTGATCAAATCTTGTGTTATCTACAGAATTAATCAGCTGAACTCCTTGCTATTCTGACCGCCTAATCGGCGAACTGCCCGGGGTTACCTTCCACAGCATTTCTTGTATTTTTTGCCGCTGCCGCAGGGGCACGACTCATTGCGCCCCACCTTTGGTTCGGGGTACCTGTAGGGTTCGAGCTGCTATCACGCATGGATTTCCCTTACGGTAATTTCTCTTGTTAAAGGCTCGATGGATTTACACCCCAAGCGATTGGCTAGAATTAATCCATGGTTGCGCGGTGTTTCCCGAAGATTGCCGTTCTGAACTTCATAAAGGATTGCTAGAAGATCTCCTGCTCGTATTAACGGAGAAACTGCTTTATGTGCTATCCGAAAATAGGTCGTTGACACGCCGAAGAAGAGTTCGACCCGTTTGATACCAAAAGCTTTAATATATGAGGCCAGGAATACCGGGAAAACAATGCTCCATACCCTACTGGTATTGCTATCCCCCATAACCAAATTGTAGTCCTGGATGCAATCAAGGGGGTGCAGGGGGCCGTAAAGGGCAGAGAAAATCAATATACTAGGGCCACTGCCGGTATTAATGCTTCTCTTAACCACGTCAGGCATTCCGGGGTAAGCGGTATACAGGGTTCCGTAATATCTATCGATTGCAGGCATATATTCCATGGAAATATCCTGCCGGCCGAAGTCAGGACCTGCTTTAATTGCCAGATTCTTTTTGTACTTTGGTTCATGATAACGTTTATCTCCTCCTGTAACTGCATTCAGTATCTGAATACGGGCTTCAAGTACCCGGTCAATAACATCTTTGCTTATTACACCTTCAAATGTTCCCGGGTTTGGCTGCCACGGCCGTCCTCCGGCTCTTTTTCGGGCACAGCAGGGGATGATTAAAAGGCGCTGCCTGTCGTTTCCGCTCACCATCATGTTCCCTCCCCGGTAACAAATTTAACGAGGCTCTTTGTCGTATCGATTTCAATTAATCCCGGTATACAATAGTCCTTACATAGACAGGTCTGCCTTTTTGCACAAGCTCCACTTCTATCTCGTTTACTGCATCCGTTGCGGGACAAGTGCCAGAGCGGCTCGTCGACGTCGAGAGCAATCATCGGCAGACCATCGGGACGAATAATGCCCTCTACTGATTTAAACCAGGCTTCACGGATAGACTCAAAAAGGTACTGGACTGACCCTTCATATCGACCTTTTACCACGCCCAGGGTCAGGGTGGCCCTGGCAACATGAATATCAACTGGAATCGGAATTGTTTCCATATCGAATGGTATCAGGTCTAATTCCGCTGGCTCAAATAAGTATCGTGTAGCGGGATCTTCAAATGTAAAACGAGAGCTGTTCCATAGAGCAACTGCGTCACGTTGATAATCAATTGCCACTGTTAGAGTAATAAACAGCAGATGTTCCCTGCTTCCCCGGGCAACCCCTTCAGGCAATAAATCCTCCGGCATTGCACTTTGTCCATGAATTCCTTCGGACCGAAAGGTTGTATATAACAATTTAGCCAGCATGCGGCCTTTTTGGTGGTCTATTCGCATTGAATTCACCTCCGTTATTATCGAAAGTTTTACATTGGTCTTATAATGACCTGGCCAATTAAGGAAAACCTGATTAGCGCTACAGTTGGGGGGTGCATTCCGGCAGTTTATAGGAATATAATTAGTTGGGCAACGCTCTTTTCTACAACCGGCCTGATTTTTCCTTCAACATTTACCATGTTTTCCAGTTAATTTGCTTGCCTGAAGGGGAATTCTATTTTTTGGCGAAAGTAAAAAAAGGAAAAAGTATGATTGGGGGAGGAGGGAAGAGAAATGTACGCAGGATTTTGGAAAAGATTTGCCGCATTCTGGATTGACAAGGTATTATTGTCCGTGGTGATTTTGCTGATTGCTTATCTCTTGGGAATACCCCGGGAGCATGCCTGGGTATACAGCGGAATAAATTCAATACAAGAATACGTAGGCCGGGCTGCACTGAAACCGGCCTATATATATTTATTCGTAATCGTGTCGCCCTGGCTATATCATGCTCTTTTCGAATCAATCAAAAAAGCAACGCCGGGTAAGATGCTCTTAGGCATTGAAGTGGTAAATCTACATGGAGACAAGGTGACTTTCTGGCAGGCAACTGTAAGGCACTTCGGGAAGTACATTTCCGGGCTGCTACTGAACATAGGCTTCCTGATGGCGGCTTTTACCGAGAAAAAACAGGCTCTGCATGATATTCTGGCCCGGACTTTAGTTACCCTCAAGTTGGAAAACGAAACCTAATCCAGGCCTGGCGGGTCGCCCCTGCGGCTAGGACTTGTATTTCAACCAGCCAAACAGACCGCGGAAGAAGTCGATAACTCCGAAGAGAATGGCCCCGCAGGCAACGGCATAGTAAACGGTTACCCACTCTGCTGCGTAGAAGTAGGTTGCAGCGGCGGCGATCAAGCCGCCCAGGACCAAGAGGATTCCATAGATCACGTGGCGGGCATACCCGCGGGCCATTTCCGCGCGTTCATCAAAGTAATCTTCCTGCCGATCCAGGAAGCTGTAACTTGAAGGCGGTCCGGGGGGCTGCTCCGTATAAAGGTGGTTTATGATCTGCTCGGTCCGGGAAGGATCCCGGGGTGGGTTTTCGGTCCGTCCGCCCGACTGTTCACCTGCGGGCGTCCCTTGGTTTCTACCTGCTCCACCCAGTTTCCTTCCACCCGGTTTCCATTGCCGCGCGCTGCCGGAAGGAGCGGGAACGGCGGCGGGATGCTCAACTGTTTCAGGAAGCGCCGCCTCTTTATCTGTTTCCCCGGGTTCCTCCGTTTTTTCTTGCAGGTTCCCCGGGAGGCCGCCGCCCAGCGGCAGGTTGGGGATTTGATCCGCCCTGATCCAGTCCGGCAGCCGGTTGTTCCAGACCAGGTCATCGGGTTGAATGCCGGGATGACTGCACAGCTGTTCCCAGGTTAACGGGCCCAGATTTCTGTTGTCATGGTACAGATACCAGGAAAAAGATCTGATCGGAGCTTTACTTTCAGACCCGGCGATCACGTTGCACAAGGTGCATCCGCCATTTTCTTGCCAGCATTTCTCATGATAGGAAGTCTGGCAGGTCGAGCAGGTTACAAAGTCGTGGTACTCTCTGAGCGGCAATTTGCAGAGAGGGCAGGTGTTGTTTTTGGGAATACTCATCATCTTTTCCCCTTTTTGCTGTAAAAGAATACAATTAGTTGCGCAATATACTATTTTTCTACAATCAACCTGCTTATTCCTTCAACAGTTACAGGTTTTCCGGGAGGCGCCCTTTATTTTTCGGTACAACCGGCGATGCGTGCCATGCGGGTTCGGGCGGCTCATGGGCAGGTTTGGATATAATTGAATCAAAAAACCGGAAGGAGATGGTGAGCATGAAAAGAAATAAGGAGTTCTTCAGGGGATGCCTCGTGGGAGGCGCCATTGG
>CAZPET010000210.1:0-3713 GCA_964585625.1 uncultured Syntrophomonadaceae bacterium | reverse complement strand
GTTTCCTAAGGGGTGGCATTTACTTAATCCGAATAATTGGTTTCTGTCACCCGCGTTACTTTGCGCCCATTTTCAGCATAAGGCGCACGTTTTTGCATCCACCTTCTACCGGCCCTTACACAAATAACCAGCATTTTACCTGACTTAATGCAAATAGGTTGCATTCACCCTAACAAAGGTTGCATTCACTTTGTCTGCCCGCCAAAGGTATGTTTAGGTATGTTTATTGGTTCACCTGGCTCTGAATCCTTGGCAATGCCCCCCTTAAATCCTGGCTGCCGGTATTTTCCGGCTTCGCTTTTATGTTAACATAATCTTTGACGAATTATATCGAAATCCTACAGCTAGGAGAGGGAGCAGTGATGCATATATTTAAACAGACCTTTGCCGCGGCGATGATCCTGGCGATATTGCTTGGCGCCGCAGGGCCTGGTTTCCGGCCATACGGAGGGATGACTTAATTGGCAAAACAGGAAGAGCATGGCGCGGGCGAATCTGCGGAGCTTCCCGCCTGGGTTTTCACGCAATGGCGTCGGGAAAGAAAGCCTTCCCGGAAAGAGCTAAAGGCTCTTGCCGCACTGGAAAACGATTTGCAAAAGCAGATCGCGGCAAGCGGGCTGCAGGTCAGCCTCTCCCTTTACGATTACGCTACAGGGGAATGGATCGAGCTGGAAGCGCGCAAACAGATCTATCCGGCCAGCATGATCAAGACGCTGCTCCTGTTGACCGCGCTGGAGCAGGCTGAGCGGGGAAAGTTTTCACTGGAGAGCCCCTACCGGCTTAAAGAAAGCGATAAATATGCCGGCGGAACCCGGGTCACCGGAACGGGGATCTTGCAGTTCGCTGTCGCGGGAAGCCGTTACACCTTCGAAGAGCTGCTCGCCCTGATGGTCAGCCTCAGCGACAACGTGGCCACGAACATTATCTATGAACGGCTCGGGGCAGTGAACTGCGCGGCCACGGCGCAAAGACTCGGCCTGAAAAAAAGCGCCTTCACCCGAAAGATGTACGATCTCGAATCGGGTCTTCCCTCGAACACGGCCACCGCTTACGAACTGACGCAGATGCTGCTGGCCCTGCAAAACCGGAAGATCGCCGGCGAGGCGCTCACCCGTAAAGGGATCGGGATGATGGCGGCAACCGTAGATAAGGGGCGGATCGGCCGCTACATCGAGGACCGGGCGGTGGTGGCCAACAAGGTCGGCACCGTTAACGGCGTCGTCGGCGATATGGCACTGCTTTATTGTCCGGAGAGGCCGCCGCTGGCGTTGACCGTCGTGGTGGAAAACCCGCCCGACCAGGAGGAAGCGGTCGCGCTGATCGGCAGGCTGGCCGAACTGATCATCGAGGCGCCGGCTCAATCTCGCAGCAGCCAACCTGAAATCTAAACGAGCATAAAGCGATCGCTCCAGCCGACTCATTACCTTTATTGGGAGATTTGGTAAGACTCCCCTTCCCGAGCCGCCTCCACCGTTGCATAGTGCTCCCGCGCCTCTTCAAGGGAGAGGGCCGGCCGGCGTTCGGGATGAAGATGGGTCAGCAGAAGCCTTTTCACCCCGGCGCGGGCGGCAATGCGTGCGGCCCCGGCGGCTGAAAGATGGTTCGGGGGAGACGCGGCCATGTCTTCTTCCAGGAAGTTGGCTTCGCAGAGAAATAGATCGGCGCCGCCGGCGAATTCGATCAACCCGTCAAAGTATTCGGTATCTCCCGAGTAGACCAGAATACCTCTTTCCGTCTCGATGCGCATGGCCATACACGGGATGCTATGAACCGTTTCCAGAAAGGTAAAATGAAACGGTCCCAGCTGAAGCGGCTCTGCGGCGTTCAACAAACCGGGTTCGAAAAGATCCTTGTAAAGCAGCTGTCTTGATGCGGAAGCCGGTTCCGGGGGTGAATAAAGCGGCAGCGGCCGGTGCAGCAGGCCACGGGACTGCGCGTAGTCTAGAGCGTAGCGCATTACCATCAGATCGGCGGTATGATCGAAATGCAGGTGAGAAAGCAGCACCGCCTTCAGCTCCCTGACCTGCAGATGCTGCTGCAAACGGCTTAAAACAGCGCTGCCGCAGTCAATCAAAACCACGTATCCATCTTCCTCCAAAAGATACCCCGAGCAGGCACCGCCGGCCGCGGGGTAGGGTCCATAACAGCCGAGCACTGTAAGCTTCATATAATGCCTCCTTGGTCATGTAACATTTAATTAAGGAGCTGCCGCAGCAGACTCCGGTTATTCTCTTGCGGCGTCTTCCTTCACCTCTGCATACTGCAGGGCCGCTTCAATGCGCTCCATCAGCGGCGGGTGCGTGTAAAGTGCAACTTTCAACAGTGGATGCGGCTGCACCACGGTGAGATTTACCAGGGCCAGTTTCTGATAGAGCGAAACCAGGGGCGCCGGATCTCCCGTGAGCACAAAGGCACACCTGTCCGCCTCTCGCTCGCGGCTTCTTGAAAGTGCATTTTGGACGGGCGCCGCGGTCATAGAGAGCATGGCAAAAAAAAGCAGGGCTACCGGCAGAGCCCGGAAGTCGGCTTGCAAACCCATCTTCTGCAGAAGCAGCTGCAGAACATAAAGCGCTAAAAAAGAGCCGGCAGCGCCGATCATGATCCCCTGCCAGAGATGGTGGCGGCGCCAGTGGCCCATTTCATGGGCGATAACGGCGAGCACCTCTTCAGAAGTAAAGCTCTCCAGCAATGTATCGTAGATCACGATCCGCCTGGTCCTGCCGATCCCGCTGAAATATGCATTGGCCTTGTGGGTGCGGCGGCTGGCATCGGCAACGAGGACGCGCTCCACTTCAATGCCCGCCCGCCCGGCCATATCCAGGATCTCTTGTTGCAATGCATGATCTTCCAGGGGCGTAAAACGATAAAATAGAGGGTCGATCAGGAGCGGAAAAAGGTAACTGCTGATCACAAGGTAAAGGGTAAATGCGGCTCCGGCCAGGAACCACCAGTGCGCGGGCCGGCGGGTGATCAGAAAATAGAGGCCGGTCAGAGCAACCGTGGAAAGCAGCAGGCCGATCAGGACGCTTTTGCCGTAATCGGCAAACCAGCCGGCGGCTGTCTGGGCTGAAAGGCCGAAGCGCCGCTCGACGGTATAGCCGCAATAAAAGTCGAAGGGCAGGCTTAGCAGCTGTGAGAAAAGCAAAAAGAGAAAGATAAAGCCTGCCGCGGATGCGAGGGAGGGCTGCGGCGCGGCCTGGAAATAGCGCATCGATGCGTAAACAACGGCGGCAAGAAAAAGCAGGGAAAGCGCCTGCTGCAGCAAAGAAACCGTCAAACCGGCCCTCTGGTAGGCCGCGGCGCGGGTAAGAAAAGACTCGCTGAAATAGAGCTCCACCGCGGCACCGGCGGGGGGAGCCGCCAGCATCCCGGCGAGAACAAGTCCCAGGTAGAGCAGGGCTGCCGCCCCAAGAATGATCCATATGGCAGTTATATGCACAGCAGAGCTACTCCTCAATATATCCCCCCGGCAGATCTATTTTGGGCAGATCGCCCCGGTAATATGACCCGGTAATTTACCGCTCAAGAAGAATTGAAATACCGGCCGCAACTGCCAGTATGGACATGATTGTTTCCCGGTAAGGGATGGTTAAAGTTAAATAGGGCAAAAGTCCCCTGGCGATTAACCAGATCCCCAGGAGCACCCCTCCCAGTCCTTTTCGCTTCATTTTCTCTACTCCACTCCTTTGAGATGAGTTCAAGAATATGATAAA
>CAZPET010000209.1:0-3731 GCA_964585625.1 uncultured Syntrophomonadaceae bacterium | reverse complement strand
CACCGTGCACGGGGGCAACCGGGCCGGCGCGCCGAATGCCATCCGGATGGCGGCGTTCTTTATTGCGAAATGCGAACGCGAATTGATACCTGTGCTTCAAGAGAGGTCGCATCCCCTTCTCGGAAGCGCCTCCATGAATTACGGCTTTATCCGCGGCGGCTCCCAGCCGAGCACCGTGGCCGGAGAATGCATCCTGCAGGTCGACCGGCGCTGGCTTCCGGACGAAGACCATTCTGCTGTGCTCGGGGAGTATGCAGAGCTGCTGCGTGCGCTCTCCCGCGAAGAGCCGCAGTTCAAGGGATCTATGCGGCTGATGGAGGTCGGCCGGATGGAGGAGGGCTATCTTCACACCGGGTCGCTGCTCGACCCGTCCCACCCCCTGGTTGGCGCCGCCGCAGAAAGCGTCACCGAAGTTTTGGGCGCCCCACCTGGACAGCGCGCCTTTACCGCCTGGAGCGACGCCGGCGTATTATCCACCTACGGCGGGATCCCCTCCCTCATTCTTGCCCCCGGCGACCTGGCCGCGGCCCATTCGGCCGGCGAACATATCGAGATAAAAGACCTCCTCCCCGCCGCCCTGATCTACGCCCTCACCGCAGCCCGCTTCTGCCTCTAAGTTTCCCCTCTCCCCCTTGGGGAGAGGGCCAGGGAGAGGGGGCTTTCCGCGTCCCCCTGTCATCCTGAACGCAGCGAAGGATCTCCAAACCAGCCAAACGCTTATCCCCCGGTTAACCCGGAACCCTATTTATCCTCCCACAGCTCCCACGCTTTCGCCTCCCACGCCGGAAAATCGACAGGGTTCTCCGGGAAGCGCTCGTAATGCTTCCGGATTGCCCCCGACCTCTTCATCGCCGCCATCAGCGCGGCGAACCCTTCCCGGGAGAGCTTCCCCTTCAGCCTGCCCCCTAAAAGGGCCCCGGCGGTTTTCAGCAGCCGCCCCGGACCCATCTTCACTTCAAAATAACGGTTCATCTGTTCAAAGTCAAAACTGGAGAAGATAATTTCGCGGCTGAACAGGTAGTTCACGTCACCCCGTGATAGCTCCGCAGCAACCAGCAGTTGGGCCATCAAGCCGGCAAATTTGGCGCCCTGGTCCCTGAAATAGCGCACATTCAGCGGCCAGAGCTGCTCCCGGGAGGTATCTCCTTTCCGCAGTGCCGCGTCTGCCGTCTCGGCGGCAATCCGGCAGGCGGTAAATCCCGAGGTGACCCCTTCGCCGGAGAAGGGCTTGGTCATGAAGGCGGCGTCGCCCACCACCATGAATGAATCGGCGACCAGGGAAAAAGGCGGCCGGCGGTAAGGAGTCCGCCCCCAGGTTTTTTTCACCAGCCGGTGTTTCACGCCGGGGAAGCGCTCTTCAAGAAACTGTTCCTGCACCTGCTCGGCGATCTCCAGCTTCTCCGGCTGGCCGATGCCGACAATGGCCCCCTCGCCGTAACCGGGGTTGATGAATGCCTTGTGGAAGGGATAAAAGTTTAAACCCCTGGGGAAATCTTCTGCGAGCTCGTCCCAGTACTGCAGGATAACATAGAGAAAATCCTGCGGATCGATCGGATCAATCTCCACGCCGAGCCGGGCCGGCAGGCTGACCCGGACCACCGAATCGACACCCGAAGCGTCGATCACCAGCGGCGCCTTGATGGTCAGCTCCTCACCGGCTGTGCGGGCATTGATCCCGGCCGGACGTCCCTCTTCAAGCAGAAGGCCGGCAAACTCGGTTTCAAAAAGAATCTGCGCGCCTGCTTCAACAGCATAACCCTGCAGCCGCTTGATGAAAAGCGGCATCTCCATGACGTAAAAAGCATAGCGCACCGCCTTGGCCTCGTCTCCATCCGGAGGCCAGGCCAGCCCCTCGGGATAATACCCGATCAGCTCATCACCTTCAGGCAGCGGAATGTCGAACTGCGCAAAGCGAATTTCGTCGACATGAAAAATACCGATATGGCTGCCGGGTTCACCGGATTTTTGCTTCTCGATCAGGTAAACCCGGTGACCCATCTCTCCCAACCGCCAGCTCATATAGGCTCCGGCGGTGCCTGCTCCAACAATGATCACATCGCTTTCCATCTCCCGGCTCACATCAGTCTCCTCCCTATGAAATTTTCTATTGACTATTCTTCTCTGACATTATAGCGATTCCTGCCCCTTAAACCTCTAGGATTTCGCGGATGTCGGATTCGCTCATCGCCGAGAGGAAAGTTTCGCCGGGTTGGATCACCCGGTCGATCAGCTCTTTCTTCTTCTGCTGCAGTTCGTATATCTTCTCTTCAATGGTCCCTTTGGCCAGCAGGCGGATCACCTGGACCACCTTCTTCTGGCCAATGCGGTGCGCCCGCCCTGCGGCCTGCTCCTCCACGGCGGGGTTCCACCAGAGGTCGTACTGGACCACGATGTCGGCTCCGGTCAAATTGAGCCCGGTCCCTCCGGCCTTGAGAGAGATCAAAAATATCTCCCCTTCGCCTTCGTTGAACGAGTCGACCATCTGCAGGCGGTCGACTGTCTTTACCGAGCCGTCGAGGTAGAAGTAGCGGTAGCCCTCCCGGTCGAGTATGGTTTTGATCAGCTGCAGCATCCCGGTAAACTGCGAAAAGAGGAGGATGCGGTGGCCGCCGTCAACGGCCTCGCGGAGCAGCTCCTGCAGCTGCAGCAGCTTGGCGCTCTCGCCGCGGTAATTTTCCACGAAGAGCGCCGGATGGCAGCAGATCTGGCGCAGCCGCGTCAGCCCCGCCAGGATCTGGATGCGGCTCCTGTTGAAACCGTCATCCTGAATGCACTCCCTGGTCTCGTCCCGCAGCCGCTCCAGGTAAGCCAGGTAGAGCTTCTTCTGCTCCCTGGTCAGCTCCGAGAGAAAACGGTGCTCGATTTTCGGGGGAAGCTCGGTGAGCACCTCTTCTTTCAACCTGCGCAGGATAAAGGGGCGCACCTTCGCCGCCAGCGGTACGGCGCCGTCTTCCGGCATCTCTGGTTCAACCTCTGCTCCCGCGCCGCTGTATTTCTGCATAAATGTTTTCTGTGACTGCAGGTAACCCGGCATGATAAATTGAAAGATGGACCAAAGCTCGATGAGCGAGTTCTCCATGGGCGTTCCGGTGAGCGCAAAACGCTGCCCGGCTTTGATCCGGCGCGCGCACTGCGCCGTCAGCGAATTCGGGTTCTTGATATACTGCGCTTCGTCGAGAAAATAGCAGCTGAAGTGCAGCGCGGCGTAAGAAGCGCTGTCGCGGCGGAGCAGGGGATAGGACGTGATCACCACGTCGGCCCGGTTGATCCCGGTGAGCAGCTCGCGCCTTTCCTGCTTTGTCCCCGCGATGACCAGCGTCTTCAGCTGCGGAGCAAACTTCTTGATCTCCGCCTCCCAGTTGTAGATCAGCGAGGCCGGCGCCACCACCAGGGCCGGCGGTGGCGCCGGGGTGCTTTCTTGTTTTTCAGAGAGAATGAAGGCGATCGCCTGCACCGTTTTACCCAGTCCCATATCGTCTGCCAGGATCCCGCCAAACCCGCAGCGGGCCAGCGACTTCAGCCACTTGAAACCGGTCTTCTGGTAATCCCGCAGCACCCCTTCCAGAGGCGGCGGTAGACGGTAGTCTGCCGTGGCGGGATCGCGGATCCGGTGGACCAGCCCGGCAAGCTCTTCACTTTCTTTAACCGGGGCGATTTCAAAATCACGGATCAGCTGGTCCAGGTAGAGCGCCTGGTATTTGGGGAGCTGTACTGTATTTTGCTTCAGGTCT
>CAZPET010000208.1:0-3739 GCA_964585625.1 uncultured Syntrophomonadaceae bacterium | reverse complement strand
AATGTGTTACAGGCGAAACGGTGGAAAGTACATATGCCGTGTTGAAAAATGAATTGGCGTCAGAAGTAATTGGGCTTTCACCTTTCCAGATTGAAGAGGCACACCGGAGATTTAACCTTAAAGTTCTGGGATCCCCTTCTGCCAAAGCAGCACTTGATTTGGCGATGTATGATCTTATGGGTAAAATTACCGGACAGCCTGTCTACAATTTGCTGGGCGGTAAAGCCTATAAAAACCTGCTTGTTCCCCAGGTAATTAGTATCAAGGAGCCAAAAGAAATGGCTGAAGATGCCCTCCGTTTCGTCAATGCAGGTTTTCGAAGCATAAAGATTAAGGTGGGCGCCGATGATTGGCAGAAAGATGTCGAGCGGATTAAGCATGTCCGGAAAGCAATTGGTGATACACAGATGCGAGTTGATGTAAACCAGGGTTGGAAAGACCGGGCAACCTCAATGCAAGCCATCGAGCAGATCAAAGACTGTAACCTTGATTGGGTAGAGCAGCCGGTAACAGCCGACGATCTCGAGGCGCTGGCTGAAGTCAAGCATGCCACATCGGTAAGGATCATGGTGGACGAAGGGGTTCACGATATCAAAGATCTGTTGAAAGTGATTCAACTTCGAGCTGCAGATGTGGTCAATATCAAGCTGATGAAAGCAGGCGGTCTCTATCCTGCGCTGGCGATTGCTTATATGGCCGAGACTGCAGGGATGACCTGCCAGGTCGGATCCATGGTTGAAACCGCAATTGGTACGGCAGCCGGAGCTCACCTGGCGATATCACGCTCAGTGATTAAATCAAATGAACTTGTCGGGCCATTAATGTTTTCTCTGGATGTGGGAGGAAAACTTGATTTCAAAGGCGATGTTCTAACTCTTTCGGATCGCCCCGGTTTCGGTCTGGATGTAGATGAAAAGGTGATTACGGACCTCTCATTTGCTCAGGATAAGCTCTCCTAATAGTTAAGGATATGCAGGCAGGGTGAGGTAGATAAAATTTCCTTCCTCACCCTGCCTGAAGGTTTTACTAAAGCAATAAAACTTTACCGGTTTCTAAGCAGGGGTACAGATGCCATCCTTAAGGAGGTCTGCCTTGTGAGTCATGGATTGGATCATATCAGTCAAATTATCGCTGAACAAAAAGAGGCCCTGGTCGGTTTAAGCCGCGCAATACACCATCACCCCGAATTGGGTGATCAGGAAATTTATGCAGTGCAAATTCTTTGCGATTACCTCAAATCAAAAGGTTTTACAGTAGAGAAGGAGGCCGCCGGACAAGAGACTGCATTTATTGCCACCTGTAGAATCGGCGAAGAGGAGGAAGGTGGCTGCCATATCGCATTTTGTGCAGAGTATGACGCTCTACCTGAAATTGGACATGCCTGCGGCCATAACCTGATCGCCGTTGCCAGTGTCTCCGCCGCAGTAGCCCTGGCCGGGACTTCACCCGGTGCTCCTTTCACGGTTTCTGTGATCGGCACACCTAACGAAGAGGGACGTGGAGGCAAGATAGACCTGATCAGGGCTGGCGTCTTTGAGAAGGTTGACCTGGCAATGATGTTCCACCCCAATTCTATTACCTGCATCAATTATGGCGGCCTGGCCTGCCGTACTTTTTCCTTTAATTTTCACGGTCAAAATGCGCATGCAGCCGGAAACCCGTGGGACGGCCGTAACGCACTTGACGGGGTAATCCTTACCTTTAACGGTATCAATGCTTTGCGGCAGCATTTACGCGATGATGTGCGCATTCATGGCCTGATTACCGATGGAGGAAAGGCTATCAACATCATACCCGACAGAGCCTGTGTCGAGTATTGTATCCGTTCGATTGATAACCACTACCTTGATGAAGTGGTTGAAAAGGTAATTAACTGTGCCCGCGGAGCAGCGCTGGCTACCGGTACCAAATTGAAAATCAACGAAACCTGTTATCCTTACTACGCTATGGAAAGCAATCAAGTAATGGTACAACTTTTTGAAGATAGTATAAAAGAAGTCAGCAACGACGATTGGCCCCAGCAGGAGGCCGGGCTGGGTTCAACAGATATGGGCAATGTTAGCCTTGTAACTCCATCGATTCAACCTTTTGTTGAAATTACCGAAGAAGAAGTTGAATTGCATACTGCGGAATTTGCCCGGCTCTGCGATACCCCGCGAGCTTACGAAACAATGCTTACCGTCGGGAAAGCAATGGCCCTGGTTGGATATAAAGTGGTTCGTGATCCTTCGTTGATGCGTCAAATTAAAGTTGAATTTTTAAAAGGCGTAAAAAAGGTAAAATAACGGGGAGGGCTTCGCCCCTGGCCCTTCCCGCCCGCAGCATCCACCTCGACCCACCACCCAGTTAGTTGACACGGTTCCAGGCACCAGATCAACTAACTCACCTGGCGGATGCGGAGGTTCCGGCAGATCAGAAAAGTATGCTAAAATGGAAATAAATTGAGGAAATGAGGGAGGGGCCGTGATTAAACAGATTGCTGCTTACCGGTATCTCTCTTACCTGCTCGCGGTTTTGGCGGTGTTTGCCCTGGCCGGAGGAATTGCTTTCTGGAAAAACGGCGATCCTCATTTTTATTACTGGTTAACTGCTTTTGCGCTGGCGGTTGCCGGAGCGGCGGCGGCGCGTATGCGGCATAAAACATTGAAAACGCAGCATTATCTTAGGGAAAGCTGGGGGAAAGAGGAGCGCCGGGAGCGTGATTTTTCGGAGATCGGCTCTTTTTTCGAGTATGCCGAGGCAGGGGTGCCCGGCAATATTGACCGGCAAACCTGGGATGATCTGGATCTGGGGCAGGTTTATCACCGGTTGGACCGGACCCTGACCAATCCGGGCGAAGCGGTGCTCTATCATATTATCAGAACACCTCTTTATGACAGCAAAAAGCTTCTGGAACGGGCCCTCCTGATCCGCTTTTTCCAGGATAACGCCGCCGTGCGAGAGGAGCTCCGCTTTACGCTGCACCGGCTGGGGAAGCAGGAATCAAATTATATCACCCCGCTTTTATGGGATGAGCTCCCACCGCTAAACCCGCTGCGACCGCTCTTCACCCTGTTGGCGTTGGCCTCCTTGCTGTCGCTGGCTGCGCCTTTTCTGTGGGGAGTCGGGGCTTTCTTCATCATTGTAACCCTCTTCGGTATCAATTACTGGGTTCACTATAAAGTCAAGCGGAGCTTTTTTTACCATCTGCCGGCGATCTCCTATCTCGGCGCGCTGCTCCGGAGGGCGCCAAAAATTGCCTCCCTAAAGCTTCCGGGAGGGGAAAAATACAGGGAGCAGCTCCGGGCTGCAGCCGGAGCCTCCCGCAAGATCTTCCGGCATACCAGGTTTCTTTCGTCGGAGGCGGCTGCTTCTGACATTGATATTCTTTTGGAATATCTGAAGGTCTTTTTTCTTCTCGAAGTGAGGGGCTTTTATGCGGCGCTGCGCGAAATTGAGAAGCAGCGCGCTCACCTGCAGGCGATCTATCTGCGCATTGGCGAGCTCGATGCCTTTCAGTCAATCGCCTCGTACCGCGCAGGACTGGACGGTTATGTCGAACCCGAGTTTGTTTCCAGCAGGGCGTACCTTTCCGTAAAGGAGATCCGGCATCCGCTTCTGGATAACGCGGTCCCGAACTCGATTGAAATGAAAGAGCAGGGGGTACTCATTACCGGTTCAAACATGTCCGGGAAAACCACCTTTTTAAGGACCATCGGGGTGAATGCGGTCGTGGCGCAGAGCATCTATACCTGCCTGG
>CAZPET010000207.1:1353-3772 GCA_964585625.1 uncultured Syntrophomonadaceae bacterium | reverse complement strand
GGGGCCCGGCCTGGCGCCGGTGCAGGAGACTGCCGCCCTGCTGGAGCAGCTGCTGCGACGCTGCCCTCTCCCGCTGGTGCTCGATGCCGGCGCGCTGGGGGCGCTGGCGCTGCTGCCGGAAGCAGAGCGGGGAGCGCTGCTGCGGGCGGCGCCGCAGCCGCCGCTGCTTACCCCACACCCGGGCGAGATGGCGCGGCTGACCGGGCTTGGTATTGACATGGTGCAACGTTCCCGTCCGGAGCTGGTCCGCCGCTTTGCCCGGGAGTGGAGATGCATACTGGTATTGAAGGGGGCGCAGACCGTCAGCGCCTCCCCCGCCGGTGAGGTCTACTTCAATCCTACCGGCGGGCCGGCCCTGGCCACGGCCGGGACGGGGGATCTGCTGACCGGCCTGATTGCTTCTCTGATCGCCCAGGGGATGCAGCCGTTTGACGCTGCTGCGGCGGCTGCATTCATCCACGGCCTGGCGGGCGACCTGCTCCCGGAAGGGCGCGGCGCCGTGGCGGGTGATATACTGGCCCGTTTTCCGGCGGCATTTCAGCGCCTCGAGCAAGAAATTACGGCTTCCTCTTCCTGGGGCCCGTACCACCGCAAGCTCAGGCCGGTTTAAATCAGTTTGCGAGGGGGCAAGCACCTTGCAGGTAAAAGAGATCATTTTGGAGGAAGACTCCCATGTCCGCGCCTAGGGGAGTTTTCCTGGTGTTCCGGCTGCCGCTGCTGATTTTGCTGCTGTTGGGCCTCCTCTGCGGCCTCGGTTTCGGCAGATGGCGCCTTTATTATGCCGGCCGCCACACCGACCCGGCGGTGGAGATCCGGCAGCGCATGCAGGAAAAGATCTCCGGCATGGTGAGTTACCATGCCCGTTTCAAAACGATTCCTGTTGGCGAGGATAGCGAAACCACCTACAGTGTTGAAATCTGGAAAGAGCTTCCCGATCGCTACCGTCTCGAGATGAACACTTATGAAGCCGGTCGGCAGAGCAATGTTGAGGTGGTCATCGGTGATTGTGGCCGGGTTTATCTTTATGACCCGGAAGGCGGTGAGTTTCTGCCGGCCGGCAACCTGACTGAAGCGGGGATCACCGCTACATCCCTCGAGGATTACTGGCGTTCGATCAGCGAGGCTCCCTGCTTCAACTATTTGAGCGAGGAGAGCGGCTCACGGCACAGCTACTATCAGGTTGAAGTTGTTCCCTCTGAACCGCACCGTTACCGGGTCAGTGAGCAGGTCTGGCTGGAAAAAAGAACTCTTTTACCCGTACGGATTGAAAGTTATGATATCGCCGGCCGCCTGACCCAGGTCACTGTTTTTGAGCTGCTGCAGATTAATCCCACGCTTGAAGCAGCTCTGTTTGAGGTCGATACTGTCAGCTCTGAAGAGGGCACGCCGTAAGGTTACTTCCCGGCAACCTGGCGGTAAAGGCGGTGAGTATGCTCTGCAATCAGCCGCAAATCGCAATTTTCCCGGATAAATTTACGGCCTTGCTGCTGCAGTGATTCGAGAAGGGGGCGATCTTTCAGCAGAGTGCTAAGATCGAAGAATATTGTACGGTAACATGGCGGATCAACTCCTTCACCGGAGAGATCCGGGAAGGAAAGTGCCTCCGGATATGACGAAGGATCGAAAATACCGCGATAGCTTTGCCCCATGATCAAGGCGGCGTTCCCACAGGACATCCCCTCCAGCAGGCCCCGGAAGCGTCCGACCACCACTTGCGAGCCTGAGAGCACAGCGGCGCTGTTTGACTGCCAGCCGTAATAATGACCTTTGAGCAGGGGAAGCGGCTCCGGGCAGATCAGCTCCATTTCAAGGCCGGCCAACCCCGCGGCTTTAAGCAGCGCCATGGCTCCCTCGCCGGTGAAGCCGCCTTTTTCTCCAATAAAGGTAATTTTAAAGCCTTCCTTCCGGGCAGGCCGGTAAGTTTCCAGGTCCACCCCTTCCGGAATAAAGACCGGCTTTTGGCGGATCCAGGCAGGGATTCCTGTCGCTGCCGGGTACGGTGTGATTAAAAAAGAAAGACTTTGCAGAGAAGCGAGGTTGACCGGTGGGTTCAGCTTTTCATGCAGGGTGATACCGCAGGGGATCCGCAGGGAGCGGAGCAGTCTTTGCGCGGTTCCCGCCAGGGAGAGGTCGTGTAGATGCAGCAGGTCAAAGCGGTAATGGCGGGCCAGCCTTAAAATCTCCTCCGGCCGGTTTTCCGCAAAACAGGGAAATTGTTGCTGATAACGGCGCAACTGTTCCAGGTAACCGGAAGGGCAATCGGTTATCACCACTACCGCTTTGACATCCTGCCGGTTTAGCCCGGCAGCGAGGCTGAAGATATGGCCCATCACTCCGCTGTAACGGAAGCGGCTCAGCATCAGGATACGCAAAATAGATCACCCGGAATCAGCATATGAAACCGGGTGATAAAAGGTGT
>CAZPET010000207.1:0-1253 GCA_964585625.1 uncultured Syntrophomonadaceae bacterium | reverse complement strand
ATACGCAAAATAGATCACCCGGAATCAGCATATGAAACCGGGTGATAAAAGGTGTCTTTAGCGGGGTAAAACGAATAGCTGGGTCACCAGGTAACCCCGGCCCGGCTTGTAGATTACGCCAACCCCTGTGTGGGTGTACCGGGAACTTACGATCTTGTTCCGGTGTCCCGAGCTGTCCATGAAAGCGTTAAAGATTGCTTTGATGCTGCCGCCCATACCGATGTTTTCCGCGGCCAGGGAGAACTTGACCCCCGCATTTCTAAGCATGTCCCCGGAGCGGCCGTAGGTAGGAGATTCGTGGGCAAAGTAGTTCAGATCGGACATATCCTGGCTCTTCAGGCGGGCCAGGTATGTAAGCTGAGCATCCAGCTGCAGCGGGGCCAGCCCCCGGCTCACTCTTTCACTGTTCACCAGGTCAAAGAGCTGCTGCTCCTGCGGATTCAAAGTTACCGCTTCTCCGCCGGCAGGCGGCGGTTCGGGTGTCACAGGCGGTTGGGGAACAACCGGGTTTTCCGGAATCTCCGGGGGATCCGGCTGCACCGGAGGTGTAACCGGATCTGCCGGTGGAGCCTGCGGTGTCGAATTGTAAAAGCCCTGGTTGTTCGACCGGGCCCGGCCGTAAGAGCTGCCATTGAAGCTGTAAGCCGGTTGTGACGGCGGTGAAACCGGACTGGTGGGGGCAGGCTCTACAGGATCAGCCGGTTCTTCAGGTGGGGGAGACGGGAGAGAGGGGGCCGCCGGGCTGCCCTGGTACTGCGGCTGTGAACGGGCGATGCCGTAGCCGGGGATAACTTCCCTTGCTGAACGAGAGACATAAGCTCCGGCAGCAGTTGGGAAAACCAGTGTCAGCATCAGCAGCGCGGTTAGCAGGTAAATCGGAAGACGTTTTTTGGACTGTCGCGGTCCGGTCATGGTAATCCTCCTTCAAACATGTTATTGTTCTTTAATAATTACCCGAATTAATAATTATGTCAACCGGGAGGATTCCCTGCCAGCATTGACCTGGCGATTTGACCATACCGATTTGTTAAAAAACTATAACATTTGAGAGATCTCAACCTCATGGTTTTTTGTGGAGGATGATCCGCTCCCAGAGCTTTCTTATGCTCCAGCCTCCGGCTGTTTTGGCGATCAATGTTTCGTTCTGTTCGTTGAGCTTTTCGATCCAGTACTGCTGTTCTCGAATGCGCGCCTCCAGCCTGGAGATCGTTTGGGCCTGTTCCTGCATGATTTTTTTAATCTTGCTCCGCTCT
>CAZPET010000206.1:0-3809 GCA_964585625.1 uncultured Syntrophomonadaceae bacterium | reverse complement strand
AAAAGGAGCTTTTTTTTCTGAAATCGGTCAAACGTAAAGAGATTGCCGCCCGGATTAAAGACGCAATTACCTATGGTGACATTACCGACAACTCGGAGTATGAAGATGCTAAAAACGAGCAGGCCTTCGTCGAGGGCAGGATTATTACCCTGGAGAAAATTTTGCGCCGGGCCCGGATTCTGGAAAAAGGCGACAGCAACAACAATTACGTAACGGTCGGCTCAACAGTCAGGCTCAAAGATATTGAAATGAACCGCGAATATACCTATACCATAGTCGGCACCGCCGAGGCGGATCCCGGCGATAGCAAGATTTCCAACGAGTCTCCGGTGGGCAGAGCCATATTGGGGTTAACGATCGGGGAAGAGGTCGAGGTGAAGGTACCGGCAGGATCGCTTAAATATAAGATCCTCGAAATAAGTTAAATTCTTGGGGGTATTTAAATGGAGCAGGATCAGCTTAACGAACTGATGAAGGCCAGGCGCCAGAAGATGGTTCAGCTGAAAGAGAAGGGTATCGAACCCTTTGGCAGCAAGTTTGTCCCCAGCCACTACTCGGCAGAAGTTGTCGAGCAATTTGATGTGCTGGGAAATAAAGAGGTTTCCCTCACCGGCAGGCTGACCGGTATCCGCATTCACGGCAAGGCCACCTTTGCCGACCTGCAGGATTACAAAGGAAGGATCCAGGTTTACTTCCGCCTCGACCAGCTGGGCGAGGAGAAATACAGCCTGATCGATCTTTTTGATATCGGTGATATTATTGCCGTCGAGGGGCCGGTGTTCAAGACCAAAAAGGGCGAAATCACGGTCGCGGTACACGATTACCGCTTTCTCACGAAATCGCTGCGGCCGCTCCCCGAAAAATGGCACGGGTTGAAGGATGTCGAGCTGCGTTACCGCCAGCGCTATGTCGATCTCATCGTCAATGAAAAGGTCAGGCAAACCTTTATCGACCGCAGCAGAATCATCCAGACGATGCGAGATGTGTTGAACGAATGGGGCTTCCTGGAGATGGAGACGCCGATCATGCAACCGATCGCCGGCGGCGCCCTGGCCCGTCCTTTTATTACATATCACAACGCTCTCGATATAAAGCTCTACTTGCGTATTGCCACCGAACTTCATCTGAAGCGTCTTCTTGTCGGAGGATTGGACAAGGTCTACGAGATCGGGCGGATCTTCCGCAATGAAGGGATCTCCCCTTTTCATAATCCCGAATTCACCTCGGTCGAGATCTACCAGAACTACGCCGACTATGAAGATATGATGTATATTACCGAGAACCTGATCTATCAGTGCGCCATGCGGGTATTCGGGAAAAGCGAGGCCACCTTCCAGGGAGAGACTTTTGATCTGACACCCCCCTGGCCCCGGGAGACGATGATCAATATCGTGCGCAAATATGCCGGTGTAGACTTTGACAAGATCAATGATGACGCCGGCGCCCGGGAGGCGGCCAGCGAGGCCGGGTTGGAGCTGGAAGGCGAAAGCAGCTGGGGCGAGATCCTCAACCTCTTTTTTGAAACCTACTGCGAAGAGCAGCTGCGCCAGCCTATATTTATCCTGGAATACCCGATCGATGTTTCGCCGCTCTCAAAAAAGATGAAATCAGATCCGCGGCTGACCTACCGCTTTGAAGGGTTCATCGCCGGCAAAGAGGTGGCCAATGCCTTTACCGAGTTAAATGATCCCATTGACCAGCGGGAGAGGTTTGAGCGGCAGCTGGCCCGCCGGGAAGCGGGTGACGAAGAGGCCCACATGATGGACGAGGATTTTGTCACTGCTCTGGAGTACGGAATGCCTCCGGCAGGCGGTTTGGGCATCGGGATTGACCGGGTGGTGATGATCTTAACCGACAGCCCCTCTATCCGCGATGTCATTCTGTTCCCGACCTTGAAACCGCGCTGAGATTTTTCGCTTCGCTCGGAATGCAGGAGGAAGCTGCAGGGGCGGGCATCTCCGATCCAACAGGTGCCGCCCGGGTGCCAGGTTTGCCAATGCGATCTTACAAGGAGGCGCCATCAACTTGAATCATATTTTACCGGAACCGTACAAGATCAAGGTGGTTGAGCCGATTACCCTGCTGCCGGCCGAGGAGCGGGCCCGGCGGATCGAGGAGGCCGGTTTCAATACCTTTTTGCTGAAGTCGCGGGATGTCTATATTGACCTGCTCACCGACAGCGGAACCAATGCCATGAGTGACAACCAGTGGGCCGGGCTGATGGTCGGGGATGAAGCTTACGCGGGGAGCAACAACTGGCTTCATCTTGAGGAGACTGTGCGGGAGCTGTTCGGATTTCAATATGTGGTCCCCACGCACCAGGGTCGGGGCGCCGAGAACCTGATCTCGAGGATATTGATCAAGCCGGGGATGTATATTCCGGGGAACATGTACTTTACCACCACCCGGGCCCACCAGGAGATGAACGGGGGCACCTTTGTTGATGTGATCATCGATGGGGCGCACGATCCGCAAAGAGAAGATATCCCCTTTAAGGGCGATGTCGATTTGCAAAAATACGAGGCGCTGATCAAACGGGTCGGCCCAGATAAGATCCCCTATATCTCGGTTGCCGTTACCGTGAACATGGCCGGCGGGCAGCCGGTAAGCATGCAAAACTTGTGCGAGGTAAAACGCCTCTCAGAAAAATACGGCATCAGGGTGATCTTCGATGCCACGCGCTGCGTCGAGAATGCCTACTTTATCAAAGAACGTGAAGCCGGCTACCATGATAAGAGTATTGCCGAAATTGTCAGGGAGATGTTCAGCTATGCCGACGGCTGCACGATGAGCGGCAAGAAGGACGGCATCGTGAACATGGGCGGCTTTCTGGCGGTCAATGATGAAGAGCTCTACCGCCAGGCTACTGCGATGGTGGTAGTTTTTGAAGGGATGCCCAGTTACGGCGGCATGACCGGGCGCGATATGGAAGCCTTTGCCCGGGGACTGCGCGAGGCCATGGATTACGCCTATATCCGTCACCGGGTGGAACAGGTTGTCTCTTTCGGAGCCAGGTTAAGCGAGTTGGGCGTCCCCATCGTCAAGCCGGTGGGCGGGCATGCGGTCTTTCTGGATGCAAAGGCCTTCCTGCCGCATCTCTCACAGGATAAGCTGCCCGCACAGGCCCTGGCCGCGGCAATCTACGAGCGCTCGGGTGTACGCAGCATGGAAAGAGGGATCGTTTCAGCCGGCAGGGACAAAGAGGGCCGGGATTACTGCCCCAGGCTGGAGCTGGTCCGGCTGACGATTCCGCGGCGGGTCTACACCGCAGCGCACCTGGAATATGCCGCTGCGGTGATTGCCGGGGTATTCGAGCGGCGCAGCGAAATCAAAGGATTGCAATGGAACTACGAACCGCCGGTGCTGCGCTTTTTTACCGGTCGCTTCAAGCGGCTTTAAAAATGAAAATTGGTTGGGGTAGTCCTTGTAAAAAGGAGCAATCGGCTCTATAATAATCATGCGGCGGTTGCCTGGTGTAACCGCCGTTTTTATCAAGATCTTTTTTTTCGCATATTATAACGAAAAGCGTATAATTGGCGTAAATTTTGCGTAAATTTTGGCGTAAATTTTAAGCGAAACCGGTAAGAATATGTTTGACAAAGTGTTCACCCCATGTTATTATAAATGCCGTGCCCGGTAGACGGGCGCGGCAGAGATGTTCTTTGAAAGTTGAATAGGGTAAGGATGGTCCAGCGGGTTCTTTATCTTTTAGGTAGAGACCTTTGAGGGAGCCTGGTGAATTTGAAGGTGTAAACTGGAGAGTTTGATCCTGGCTCAGGACGAACGCTGGCGGCGTGCTTAACACATGC
>CAZPET010000205.1:0-3823 GCA_964585625.1 uncultured Syntrophomonadaceae bacterium | reverse complement strand
CAGCTTTGAACAAATCGATATCTCCGCCTGGAGAGTTCGCACTTTGTTCCGGTCTGCAGGCTATCGTTAATGCCAAAATTGATATCAGTAATACAGCAGCAAACACGAGAGCGTACCGGGTCTTTTTCGCGGAACGGGGGAAACGGAGTTGGACCTGCTGCCTGCTGTCGAGGAACTGCGCCGGGCCATTCTGGCCCGGTTCAAAAACCTCAAGGCAACCGAAATACCTGCTTATGTTGCCCTGCCTGAAGGATTTAACGCTATCCAGAGCGGGATAAATACTATCGGTGATAATCGGGATGCGGCCTACTTCTCCACCATAGAGGTTGATGCCTGGACAAGATACTGCTATTCTTCCGCGCATACCTTGAAGAAGCTACCCGGGTTGGTCCGGCTCACAACGAACTGATCATAGATCGCGTGATTGTATTCAGCCCTGGAGAATAGCCGAGGGCGTCTTCTTCAACGAAAGTACCAGGCCGTAGATGGAGAGGGCAACCAGGGGCAGATGCAGCACCCCGCTCCACCAGAGCAGTTCGGGTATAAAAACAAAATTCACCTGCATGTTATAGAAGCCGATAATCAATCCTACGAGGCTGGTTATCCGCAGGGTCAGCAGGTTAACCTTTGGGTAGTAGAGCGTAAGGATGGCCAGGTAGACCGGGGTCATCATGCAAAAGGTCAGCCCGGAACATGACGTGAACAGGTAAGCAGGGTTGAAATAGGGTCCATACGTTACCGGGTGCAGGGGATACCAGAACGCAAGCAGGGCCGCCGGCACCACCCAGTAGCGCCACCACGGCCGCCTCACCGGCGTGAAATCGTTCTTGCCCGCAGCCGCCTCCATGAACCAGGCTGCGGCAACCAGAAGAAACATGATCACATTGACGAGCACAATGGCCGGGCCGTACTGTTCGGTGATGGAGATGTTTTGCAGAACAGCGAATAGAACATAAGATATACCTGCATATATGCTCAGCAGCCGGCTGACTTTCTGATTGAAGAGCAACAAACAGATCACCAGAATGATAGGAATTACCTGGAAAACCGGGTAGAGGCGGGGAATCGAGTAGATTAAAGCATTGCTGAGGATATGGCCGATCACCTCTCCGGTCTCAGCCCAGTCAAATCCTTTGGAAGCATATGGTGGAACAAAAAATTGAAGCAGAATAAACAGTGCGATAAACCACCATTTGCGGGTTAACCGCTCCAGTTTGTCCGGCCTGCCTTCAGGTTTAACCACGCTCATGGGCCTTCCTCCTTTGTCGGTTGATGGAAATAAAAGCAATGTCAAAAGAACCGTTCCTTTGACATTTCCCTTTAATAGACTATTTTCAACATTCCCAAGGGATATCCTGCAAGGGTGAGTTTGATGAATAAAGCAAGGTCAGGCGGGCTGGACGGACCTTTTCTTGAACAGCCGGATCAGTTTTTGGATAAGGAATTTGCCGGCGGTGTAGCAGCTCCAGCCGAGAAGCAGTCCGGCTGCGGCATAGAGCAGCCCTTCCACGGTGGTGGGAATACCGGGGGTAAAGTCGTGCCAGGTTTGCGCTGCAATGGGCCATTCGGCTTCCTGAAGAAAGATCCACCACCTGAACAGCGGAGCAGCTTCAAGTAGGGCGTTGAAAGAGAGCTCCAGCTGGTGCAGCCGCTCCAGAAGCGAGGCGATCACCTGGCCCGCCGAGACAAAAACCGTCGAATCAGAAACCAGGTGATGTTCAATATATTGCTCCAGGGTAAAACCAAGCGAAGCGGCGGTTTCTTCGTAGAGCCCCACGGTGCGGCGAGCTTCGTCGAGATGTCCGGCCAACCGCTGGATATATTGGCCGTAGAACTGGGGAAATTGAGCCAGCAGCACCGCCCCCGCAAGGGCAAAGGCCCGGTCCAGAAAGCCGTTCACCAGCTGGAGCGGGTAGGAAAAAAGATTGCGCACGGCTTTACTTCCCTTCTGCATCTACCTTCCATAGATCCGGTTCATCTTTATATTATATATTGATTCTTTCCCGGATATGCCTGATGCAACAAAGCGGAACTATTTTCAAAAGTCAACCTTCTGTGATAAAATTAGCATAAGTTACATTATAAGGAGGAGATCATATGATCAGGCTGACCGCGTCTCCGGTGCGGCTGCTGCGCTTTGGCCTGGCCGCGATACTTGTTCTGCTCTGTTTCTTCTGGCAGGGCGGCTTTCTGCCCGGCGACACTGTACCTGCCCTTTCTGCGGCCGGCAGCGCTTCCGGCGAACTTTTTCTGACGATCCTGCATACCAATGACGAGCATTCGGCCGTGATCCCGCATTCTCCGGCGGCCGATTTTCATCCGGGGTTGGCTGACCCGACAATCGGGGGGTACGCCCGCCTGGCCACGGCGGTGCAGCAGATCCGGGAGCAAAAAGCAGAAGCAGGCGAGCCAGTTCTGCTTTTTTCAGGCGGCGATTATACCGGCGGCTCTCCGTTCAGCTGGCTGATTCCCGAAGGGATCCCGGCCCAGCTGGCGATCATGCAGCTGATCGGTTACGATGCCGCGATTATCGGCAACCATGAATACGATTACGGCACCGATGTGCTGGCTGCTTACCTGCAGGCGGCAGGCTATCCTGAAGCACACGAAAAAACGGTCCTTATTTCCTCCAACGCCGTTCCGCCGCAGGATCACCCGCTGGCGGGAATCTTCCGGCAGAAGCAGCTGATCGAGCTGGAAAACGGCCTGACCGTGGGGATTTTCGGTTTGATCGGTAAAGATGCCATCTCGGTGGCCAACAGCCCCGCACCGGTTGAATTTGCCGACCAGCACGAAACCGCCGCTGCCATGGCGGCACAGCTGAAAGACGAAGGGGCCGACCTGATCGTGGCGATTACCCATTCCGGGGTCGAAGAAGACCGCGACCTGGCCCGGGACGTCCCTGAGATCAACGTTATCGTCGGAGGGCACTGTCATACCGCACTTTCAGAACCGGTGTTCGAAGGGGAAACAGTTATTGTGCAGGCCGGCTCCACGCTGCAGTACCTCGGCGTTCTCGAACTGGCTGTTGATCCCGTCAGCAACACTGTGCGTGTTCGCAACGGCGCCGGACAACCTTTTTTAATGCCGGTAGATGACCGCATAGATCTGCATCCGCAGGTCAGTGAAGCGATTGCAGGCTACACCACAGAGCTCAACGCGCTGGTGGTCCGGCAAACCGGGGGGCGCTTCCAGAACATTTTGGATACGGTTGTCTTGAGCAAATTTGATTTGCCCGATACGCCGCCGCTTCAGGAGACTCCCTTCGGCAACTTTATTGCCGATGCCATGCGCCTGGTCACCTCGCAGAAGACCGGGCGGCGGGCTGATTTTGCCGTCCAGGCCAACGGCTCCATCCGCGGCAGTCTCATCCCGGGCAGCCTGGATCACTCGAACGGCAAGGTCTCCTTTTACGATCTGGCCGATCTGATCGGACTGGGGATCGGGCCTGACGGCAAGGCGGGCTACCCCGTTGTTTCACTTTACCTGACCGGCGAAGAGATGCGCCGCGTTCTCGAGGTGGCGGTGCTGCTGGAGCAGATGCTCGGCAACACCTATTACCTGCAGTTTTCCGGTTTGCGTTACGACTACAACCCCCGCAACGGGGTTCTTTTCACCGTGCCGGGACTGGACCTGCCGGTCCCCTCGACCCGCGCCGTGGTGCGGGCGGAGCGCTATACCGGCGAGGGGCGCCAGGGTGCGGATGACGGCAGCTATGTCCCGCTGAAGCGGGGTGACGCAGCGCTCTACAACCTGATCACCGACAGCTACATCCTCTCCTTCCTGCCCATGGTCGGGGAGATGCTGCCGATGCTGAAGCTCG
>CAZPET010000204.1:1936-3827 GCA_964585625.1 uncultured Syntrophomonadaceae bacterium | reverse complement strand
AGGATTCGGAGGCCGTTAAGCGCATCGTCTCCCTGCTGGAAAAGGAAGGTTTCACCTGTGATTACGCGGCTCCCCCGGGCATTTTAAACTCTGTTGACCCCATATTTACAACCTCCATGCTTTTCATCTACTTTAACTGCTTCCTGGTTTATTATATTTTAATTTCACGGCAGAGCAGGGTTCACGCCATCCAGATCACGTTCGGGGCCACCAGGGGGAGGATCCGGGCCAGGTTGATGAAAGAGGCTCTACTGCCGATCACTGTCGGATCTTTGCTGGGAGCTTCGGGCTTCTTCCGGGCCCCCTACATTGACTTGATCGATCTTTCGCCGGGCGGGTTCACCGGCGCTGTTGCCGCCAACATTGTCTGCAGCGCCCTCACGCTCCTGGCTGCATTTCAGCTGCAGAGACATTGGCAGGGCTGGGAGAAGCTGGTATGATCACTCCATGGCGCTTTGCCTTCAGGGATATCCGAAAAGAACCGCTGCTTTTCGCCTTCTTTGCTTTTCAGATGATCGTGGCCACCTTCTTCTTTTCTATATACATGGACCGGGTAATCGGCTTGCCCCGGGGCATTGATCAAGTCAGCAGATTTTCTCAACATGATCTCATCTTCTTCTCACCCCACCTGGGTACCGTATCGCAGCGGCGGATCACGGAGCGGGCTGCGGAATTATTGAGGGAAATTTTTGATTTAAAGCGCGCCGGTTATTCAGTGATCGAAACGATAACGCCGGAGGGCTATCCAGATGTCAAGGTGGTTGCCGGCGTGGGGGCATGGGAAGAAATCTTCCTCCAGGATATATCCCCGCCGCGGAACCAGGATATAGCCGTGTTTGTGGGGAGCAGGGTCAAATCAATCGAAGTGGGTGACGGGGTCAAATTCGGCAAGACCAGGACCGTGGAGCTAAATGTGAGCGGCCGGTTACCGGAGGGTTCTGTTTATATCCAGGGAGGGAGCCCGCTGAGCCTCGACCATGCTCTTCTCTTCCTGGTCGATTTCCAATGCCTCACCGAAACATACTATCCCGTCTGGCATTTCTGGGATGAAATCATCTTCAATACCGGTCTGGTCAACCCTGGCGGAGAAGAACTGCTCGAATTCATTACCGGGATCCAGGAAGAGACGGGGCTTATCTTAAACCCCTTTAGCCAGGATTACTACCATGATCGTTATCGCGGATATCTGAGTGGCGCCTGGCTCTCGATTATATTTTTCTCGGTAACAACTGTTTTTATCTTCTTTGGGTTACTCTCCAACATTTTGCTGCTTCTGGAGAGCAACATGCGCGAGTATGCCATCCACCTTCTTCATGGCGCCGGGATGCCGCAGCTATACAGCAGAATAGCGATCTATGTTTTTCTGCTGGTCAGCATCCCGCTTCTGGCGGCCCGGGTTCTCAACGCGCTACTCCCATCCCCACTTGTTCCATTATCGAGGCTGGTGCCGTTGATCGTATTTATGGCCTTGCTGCTGGCCTGCATACCCATGGTGCAATTGAAAAAAAGCGATCTGATCTTTTATTTGAGGAGTGACGGCTAGTGGAGATGATCAAAGCGGTATCGCTGCACAAGGAGTATCCCATTCATGGAGATAAAAAAACCCATGCGGTCAGGGGGGTGTCGCTGGAGATAGGAAGGGGCTGCAGCATGGCCATAACCGGCCCCTCCGGCTGCGGCAAAACCACCTTGCTGAATATGATCGGGTTGGTGGTTGCCCCAACCGGCGGAGATCTCTATATAGAGGGCGGCGACGCCGGGCTCTTTTCCGAGAAGAAGAAAGCGGCATACAGGAACAGCTTTTATGGATATATTGTGCAGGATTTCGCCCTGGTGGAAGACTATACCGTTCGGGAAAACGTGGAGATCCCGCTGCTCTACAGCTCCCGGC
>CAZPET010000204.1:0-1836 GCA_964585625.1 uncultured Syntrophomonadaceae bacterium | reverse complement strand
GGTAGCTAATTAGCATCACAGGGCATACTGCCCGGCAAAAGAGAATACCTTTTCCGCCCCTTCGGTTTTCAAAAGCCTCGTTCATGACGGCGCCTTCCCGTACCGCTGAAAGTCCCCGATATCACCGTCCGCTTACAGGGTGACAATACCACAGGCCAACAACAAAATGTAACGCTTTTGGTTGACACCGGTGGCGGGAATTGCTATCATAATTTCAATTACACGGGGACGGGAATCCCGGGGAGTGAGAAAAATGCGAGACGATAAATTTACCAGGGAAGGGCTGACCTTTGACGACGTGCTGTTGATCCCCGCAAAATCGAGGGTGCTGCCCCGGGATGTGGATGTTTCCACCGCGGTAACCCGCGGGATCAGGCTGAACCTGCCGCTGATGTCGGCCGGTATGGATACTGTAACCGAGGCCCGGATGGCCATCGCCATTGCCCGGGAAGGCGGTATCGGGGTAATTCATCGGAATATGACCGTGGAGAAGCAAGCCGAAGAGGTGGATAAGGTGAAGCGTTCCGAGCACGGCGTGATCACCAACCCCTTTCACCTCTCACCGGAGCATACCCTGAACGATGCCGCCGCCCTGATGGAGCGCTACCGTATCTCCGGTGTTCCGGTAATCGTGGGGGAGCGGCTGGTGGGGATTATCACCAACCGCGATCTGCGCTTCGAAGATGATTATACCAGGCCGATCGGCGAAGTGATGACCAAAGAGGGGCTGGTCACCGCTCCGGAGGGGACTACCCTGAAGGAGGCGCAGGAGATTCTGCGCCGGCACAAGGTGGAGAAGCTGCCCATAGTCGACGGCGGCTTCAATCTGAAAGGGCTCATTACGATTAAGGATATTGAGAAGACCATTCAATATCCCCGCTCGGCCAAGGACAGCGGGGGGCGTCTGCTGGCGGCGGCGGCGGTGGGTGCAGGCCAGGCGGAGATTCGCCGGGCGGAAGCGCTCGTGGAGGCGGGAGTCGACCTGGTGGTGGTCGATTCGGCTCACGGGCATGCCCAGCCGGTGCTCGACATAGTGCACAGTTTAAAACAGCGTTTCCCGGAGCTGCAGCTGGTCGCCGGGAACGTGGCCACCGCCGAGGGGGCTCGCGACCTGATCAAAGCCGGCGCCGATGCGGTCAAGGTCGGTGTCGGTCCCGGTTCCATCTGCACCACCCGGGTGATCGCCGGTATCGGCGTCCCCCAGGTAACCGCGATCTACGAAGCCGCCAGGGTTTGCCACGAGGCTGAAGTGCCTGTTATCGCCGACGGGGGAATCAAATACTCCGGAGATATCACCAAGGCCATCGCCGCGGGGGCGGACGTGGTCATGATCGGCAGCCTCCTGGCCGGAACCGAGGAAAGCCCGGGTGAGTTCGAGATCTACCAGGGGCGCAGTTACAAGGTCTACCGGGGCATGGGTTCGCTTGGAGCGATGAAAGAGGGGTCGCGCGATCGCTATTTCCAGGAGCACGAGCAGAAGCTGGTCCCGGAAGGGATTGAAGGACGGGTTCCTTTCCGCGGCACCGTCGGTGACATGGTCTACCAGCTTATCGGCGGCCTGCGGGCGGGGATGGGCTACTGCGGCGCGAAAAATATCGATGAGCTGCAGCGCAAAACAAAGTTTATCCGCATTACCGGCCCCGGCCTCATCGAGAGCCATCCTCACGGCGTTCAGATTACCAAGGAGGCCCCCAACTACAGTTTCTAAGGTTTAAGATCAGCCTGGGCGTTAAGCTTTTCTTCGGAAAGCACCTTGATAGGATCAAAGGTGCTTTTTTAGTGCGCCCGGGCATGGGCGATAGCTTGGCGGTGAAAGTCCGCTATGGGCTTGGCAGT
>CAZPET010000203.1:0-3830 GCA_964585625.1 uncultured Syntrophomonadaceae bacterium | reverse complement strand
TAAAATTTATTCTCCGGAACAGTGGGCTTTATGTTAATATAATTAAAATGTGTTGGTAGAAAGGTGATTGTGAAGTGATTATCGGTGTGCCTAAAGAGATTAAAATTGATGAAAACCGGGTTGCGATTACCCCGGGAGCGGTAACAGCATTTGTGAACAAGGGGCACCAGGTGTTGATTGAAACGGGTGCGGGAAGGGGCAGCGGTATCGAAGACGGCGAATTCCGGCATTTCGGCGCCGAGATAATCCCCACGGCAAAAGAGCTCTATGAGCGGGCGGAGATGATTTACAAGGTTAAAGAACCCCAGCCGGCGGAGTATGATCTGCTGCGGGAAGGACAGATCCTTTTTGCTTACCTGCACCTGGCAGCTGCACCGGAAGTTACCCGCGTGCTCATGGAGAAAAAAGTAGCGGCGCTCGCTTATGAAACGGTTGTTGTTGACGGAACCATTCCCATGCTGGCGCCGATGAGCGAAATTGCCGGGCGCATGGCCACGCAGATTGGCGCCCATTTCCTCGAGAAATCGAACGGCGGAATCGGCATCCTCCTCGGAGGAGTGCCCGGCGTTACCCCTGCGGATGTGGTTGTCCTGGGGGGCGGTATCGTGGGCATGAACGCCGCCAGGGTCGCTATGGGGATGGGGGCCAAGGTAACCGTTATTGATAATAATGTCCAGAGGCTGCGCTATCTTGACGAAGCAAACGGCGGCAGGCTGATAACCCTCTACTCCAATCTACAAAACATTGCCCAGGCTGTATCCGGGGCCGACCTGCTTATCGGCGCCGTCCTGATCCCCGGCGGCAGGACGCCGATTCTTTGCACCAAAGAGATGGTTGAGACGATGCGGCCGGGGACAGTAATCGTGGATGTGGCCATTGACCAGGGCGGATGTATCGAAACGGCGGATCATACGACCAGCCACAGCGCGCCTACCTTTGAACGTTACGGCGTGCTCCATTATGCCGTCTCCAATATACCCGGAGCCGTGCCCCGGACATCCACCTACGCGCTAAATAATGCCACCCTTCCCTTTGCGCTGGAGCTGGCGGATAAAGGCTGCGAGCGTGTTATTGCGGAGAAAGCGCCGCTAAGCCGGGGGATCAATATAATTGACGGCAAGGTGGTCAACCGGGCGGTGGCAGAGGCGCTATCCCTTAGCTGTGAAACCATGGAATGATTTTCGTCACCGGGGGGTGGATCCGTCCCCTGATGTTTTCGGGGATTGTCGATATTGACAGGCTGCAGGAAATAAAAATATAATTGAGCCGGTTATCGGTAAAACTAAACCTTCCGCAAACCGTCCTGAGCAACCTGCTGTCACCCGATAGATCGGGAGGAACAGCTGAGATTCTTCGCTTCGCTCAGAAAGACAAGAGAGAGACGATGCTGCAGGTGAAAAGAGAACTCTCACTCCAACAGATCTAAAAGTCTAACAAAATTTTCGAATTTGTTATTCCCCTGTTAACAGCCCGATCGTAATACAAAGTGAATATGGTAAAAGTGTGCAGGAATTCTATTTTGAAAAGTGAATATTGTGGTTGAGATCGTTCTCTTTATCTAAAGCCGATCAATCTTTTTACCTCCCCAAAAACCGGTATAAACCGTTGGACATTTTAACGTGCGCTCCAGAGGAGGTGCTTTACTGAAACGGTTTGGCCTGAATTGAGAGAATAAGGGCTTAAACAGGCAAGCGCGAACGAGCCTCTATTCTGCCGGCACGATTAAAATTATATTATTAAGGAGGTAATTAATGTGACCGAGGCAACATTCCAGGCTCTGGAGGGGCTGCGGGATTTATCCACATTGGAATGGTATATTATCCCCCTTTTGCTGGTAGCGATCTACGTCTACGCCAAGGAAATCAATAAAGCCCAGGATACCGGTAACTGGAACCCGATCTTTGCCGCGTTAACGATACTGGGCCTTGATTTTTTCAATGAAACCTGGAACGGATGGGTGATGGCTTTTACCCAGCGCTCGGCGGTATGGACCGTTCCCGGGCCCACAGCGCTGAGGGTTTTTGTGGGCTGGAACATCGAGATTATCCTGATGTTCTCCTTGATGGGTTTTGCCTACTATTATTTCCTGTCAAAAAACCAGGATAAGAAGATACTGGGCCTTAATGAAAAATGGTTCTTTGCCATTTTATCCACCGTGCTGGCCGTTTTTGTGGAGTGCATCTTGAACGTGGGAGGCCTGCTGATCTGGGAGTATCCATGGTGGAAGCTTTCCTTCGGGGGCATCTGGCTGATTCTGCTCGTGGGATACTTTCACTTTTTCGCCGGTGCCGCTATTGTTATGGGTTTGAAAAACAACAGGCAAAAAATAGCTTTTGTATCCTGCGTCTATCTGCTGCCCATTGTTATGAATATTATCGGGCTCGGCTTCCTTGGCCTGGTATATTAGCGTTTGAGTTATATGTTTGTAGAAGGAACATGGTATTTTATAACAGCACTTTGCTCCTCCAAAGCCGTATGGGCGAGGCATGCCTCGCATATTAGAAGTCTGAGGTTAGAAGTCGGAGGTCAGAGAAACACTGGCCAAACAGAGTCGGATAAATTATGTTTGAATCTACGCTGTTTTGGGTTAACGGTAACGGGTTAGGGGCTGTCCCATGGGCAGCCCCTAAAGGTTTCTGAGGTGACAGAGAAGAAGAACCCTTTAAGAACCGTCCCCTGTCACCTCAGAAACCGCTGACTTCGGTTAGCTCGTAGTACCAGGTGTCGTTGGCTGCCGGAGTCTCAACAAAAAGAGGCAGCGGAAAATCGAGCTTGACGACATGCTTGTAGTTTTGGGTCTCTCCGGTGAAAGCATGCGGAGCTTCGTAGGTCATGACCCGGCCAGTAACCCCGGCATAAGTCTCTTCTCCGCCCACTTCCAGAATTTTAGAGTCTTCTTCCCACCGGTAGCCTTCTTGCCACTTAGCCTGGTGGAACGGAATATTGTCTAAAATAAACAGACTTGAGAGTAGATTTGAAGCATCGGAACTTAACGTGTAGACAAAGTCAAAAGGGACCATGCCGCGGACGAGAGTCGCGGTTTCCGAAATATCTCCTCCAAGCACCCAATTGCCTTCAATGGTGAGATCCAGGTTGCCGCCTTCTCCGGAATCCACCTTTATACTCACCCACCCCTCCAGGCCGCGGGCGGACGTGACGCTGTACTTCATGAACTGCCCGGGTTTGAAATCGCAGTGTTTCCAGCCGCCCATAGCTGCAAAATATCTTTCGCCGATTCCGGAATCGTGGCCTTCACCATTACTGTTGCCCGGATCATCTGCATCGCCGGCGCCGTTTTCATCTGCTGCTCCATTTTGGTTATCAGAAGGATCCCCATTTTCCGTTTTTCCACCTGCTGCCGCCAGCAGCAGCACCACGAGAGCCACGATCAAAAAATACCTTAAAATCTTCATGTCGACACCCCTTTTCATTCTTTAGATCATTTTTAATATAGACCATCTTTTAGCAAATGTAATCACCCGGAGGGTGATTTTGCTCGAAAAGTATCGAACTGGAGGTCGTGCCAGGTAAATACTTTCAACAGGTTACCGCTGCTTGTATTGGCAGCAGCATCTTGCTTTCAACCCGGTATCTGTTTTGTTTACCGGTATTGGTTTGGGCCGACCCGGTGGGTCGCCCCTACGGACCAGGCGGAGCATGGGAGTATAAAAGCAGCTATTATTCAAAAAGTAGGGACTGCCCTTTTAGGACAGCTCCCTCCGGCTTTTACGAAAACGCGGAATATATGTGCAACCTGTCACCTTTCACGCCTTAGGTGAAGTATATCTCGATGTGCTCGCCGTCTTCTTCGTCCACCACGTCGATAAGCT
>CAZPET010000202.1:0-3850 GCA_964585625.1 uncultured Syntrophomonadaceae bacterium | reverse complement strand
CTCGCCAAAAACGCCACCTCCCCGTTTAGCCGATCATAACATATAAATTTTAAAAGTATGTTTTTTATGCAAGTTCGTTTATTAAATTCACTTTAAATTATCTATTGTTCACAGCGGAGCTCTTTTTTTATCCAGTATTATTAAAACATCTTCCCCTGGATTAGTAAATTAAAATTGTTCTTGTTATAATCAGGATAGCAAACCGGGATTAAGGCTGAGCGGAGGCTGATTCTTGGCAAGAAGCGACGGAAAGTGGTTTTTAACAAGGGTCAAGCAGACGATCTATCGCTACCGGATGATCGAAGCGGGAGACAGTGTCGCGGTAGCCCTCTCGGGAGGCAAAGACAGCGGCGCCCTTCTCTATATTCTGGAGCTTTTCCGGCGGCACGCCCCTTTTGATTTTACGCTGCAGGCCATATACGTGGACCTGGGCTGGCCGGCAGACCTGGCGCCCCTGCACTGCTACACTGAAGCGCTGCATATTCCTCTATTCATTGAAAATACCGCGATCGCCCGGATTGTTTTTGAGCGTAGGCAGGAGAAGAACCCATGTGCTCTCTGCGCCAATTTGCGCCGCGGCGCCCTCCACCAGGCCGCCTTGAGGTTGGGCGCCAACAAGGTTGCCCTGGGCCACCATCTTGACGACGCCATCGAAACCTTTCTGCTTAACCTGATCTATACCGGGAATTTTGACACCTTCAAGCCGCAAACATTTCTTGACCGCACCGGGCTTTACCTGATCCGGCCGCTGATTCAGCTCCCCGGGCAGACCCTCTCCGCCCTGGCCCGGCGTGAAAATATCCCTGTGATCGAAAATCCCTGCCCGGCAAGCGGTAAAACGAAGCGGCAGGAGATGGCCGCGCTGGTGGAAGAGCTCTCATCCCGTTATCCCGATCTGCGGCAAAAATTCCGCGGCGCTTTCCTGGACAGCCCCATGTGGCCTCCGTCCGGGCAGCGGTAACCGTCTGCGCTTCCGGCCGGAAAAGGATTACGGTGCCTCTCCGGCGAAATTTTCTAACAAAAAGCGAGGAGTAGGGACATTGCAAAGTAATGTACAAAAAGCAGCCGGCAGCCTGCAGAGTTTCTTCTGGCCGCAGGGAATCGCCGTGGTCGGTGCCTCCGCCGATCCGGCCAAGCCGGGCGGCAAGGTGGTCCAGTTGCTACAAAGCTACAATTACCCCGGCCGGATCTACCCGGTCAACCCGGGACGGCGGGAGGTCCAGGGGCTTCCCGCTTACGGCAGCCTGGCGGAGATCGAAACAGGGCCGGACCTGGTGGTTATCGCGGTGGAGGCAGCCCGGGTCCCGGCCGTGGCCAGGCAGTGCGCCGCCCTGCAGATGAAAAACCTGGTGGTGATCAGCGGCGGTTTTGCCGAGACAGGCGGGGCGGGGGAAGCGCTGCAGGAAGAGCTGGCCGAACTGGCGGCTAGACACAACCTGACCATCCTCGGACCCAACTGCATCGGATTCATCAATACCTTGCAGCCGGCCGTAGCCTCCTTTTCCCTTACAGTTGAAAGCGGCGCTCCCCGTTCCGGGCCCGCAGCCTTCGTTGCCCAGAGCGGCGGGTTGGGCATCCTGGCCATCTTTCTGGCCGATCTGGAGAAGTTCGGCTTTTCCTATATGATCAGTACCGGCAACGAGGTTAACCTCGATTTCGCGGCAGTACTCAACTTCCTGGTCCATGAGCCTCACGTAAAGGTTATCGGCGGTTATCTTGAGGGGGTCAAAGATGGGGAGAGGCTCCGCCGCTCCTGCCGGGCGGCGGCGGAGGCGGGTAAACCGGTGCTTATTCTCAAAGCAGGCGCTTCGCGCGAGGCGGCGGCGGCGATCCGCTCCCATACCGGTGCCCTGGCCGGTTCCCGGGAAGCCTACCGCGCCTTTTTCCAGCAGGAAGGGGTTATAGAAGTCGAAACCCTCACCGAAATGCTCTCGCTTTTCAAGGCTTTCGCCCCCGGCCGCCTTCCCCGGGGGAATCGCGCCGCCGTGTTGTCGCTTTCCGGTGGCATGGGGGTCCTGGCCACTGATCTATGCGCCGCAGCGGGGTTGGAACTGGCTCACTTTTCCCCGGAGACCATTCGGGCTCTGCAGCAGCTGATTCCCTCCATTGCCACGGTGCGCAATCCGCTCGACCCAACCGCGGCGATACTGACAAGGCTGCCGGAAGTCCGCGCAGTCATCGAGATTATCCTTGCCGATCCGGGGGTGGATCTCTTTATCTTTACCACAGCGCTCTGGCGTGCTTCCGGGGCCGAATCCGGAAAGATGATGGCTGATCTCTTCAGACAGACAGAGAAGCCCTTTTTTGTAATCTGGCCCGGCTGCAGCCGCGAGTCAAAAGAGATCATTTGTGAAAGCGGGGTCCCCTTCTTCAGCGAGCTGAAAGATGGGGTCAGTGCTGCCGCCGCGTCGTGGCGCTACGCTCTTTTTCAAAAAGCCCGCATCAAGAGAAGAAGATCTACCGTTCCCGCGCCGCAGCTCCGGCTGCAGGCGGAAATCCTGCGGCCTAAAATGCCCGCCGGTAAGGAGCGCAATCTAACCGAGGCGGAGGCGAAGCAGATCCTCTCCAACTGGGGGATTGATGTTCCCCGAGGCGAGGTGGTCAATTCGCTTGAGCAGGCCGCCGCTGCTGCCGGACGGATCGGTTACCCGGTAGCGCTGAAAGCGGTCTCGGCGGAGATTGCCCACAAGACCGAGGCCGGCGCAATCAAACTTGGATTGCGCGATGCAGCGATGCTGCGCGAGGCCTGGGAGCAGCTTCAGCACAACCTGGCGCTCAAGGCGCCCGGAGTTGATCCGGCAGGTTACCTGGTGGAAGAGATGCTGCCGGTGCACCTGGAGATGATTGCCGGAGCGCAGGATGACCCCGTTTTCGGCCCGCTGGTGCTGCTTGGTTTTGGCGGCATCCATGTTGAGCTTTTTCGGGACCTGGCCATGCGCCTGGCGCCGCTGGAACCGGAGCAGGTGCAGGAGATGCTCGGCGAGCTGAAAAGCGCCGCCCTGTTAAGCGGGTTCCGGGGAGCGGCGCCGGTGGATACGGCTTCTCTTGTTGAGGCGGTTTCCCGGTTCTCTTATCTTGCCGCCGCGCTTAAAGGGAGCTACCGCGAAATGGAGATAAACCCGCTGGTAATCTGCCCGGACGGGCGCGCCGTGGCCGCCGATGCGCTGATCCTCCGCTAAGAATGGATGCCGGCGCTCCGGCTAGTCCCGATCAGGATGGCGGAGCCCGATTTCCTGCTTCAGGTAACTCCGGGCCAGCTCCCGGTAGGAGGAGGCGCTGGTGGAGACCCACATCTGCGAGGTTCCCGCAATCTCCTTTTTTACCCGGGCCGGCACACCGGCGGCGAGGTGATGGGCCGGGATAACCATCCGGTCGGTAACCACGCTACCGGCGGCGATCATCGCCCCCTCCCCGATCTCGCAGAAATCCTGTAGCACGGCGTTCATCCCGATAATCGCCCCCCTGCCGATCCGGCAGCCGTGCAGCACAGCGCCGTGGGCGACGGTGACATCTTCTCCGATCACGGTTTCGCAGTCGGGCATTACGTGGACCACGGTATTGTCCTGGATGCTGCTCCCGCGGCCGATATAGATTCGCCCGAAGTCGCCGCGGATCACCGCTCCGAACCAGATGCTGGCGCCCTCTCCGACGACCACGTCGCCAATAATGGCTGCGCCGGGTGCGATAAACACATCTTTGCCGATTTGCGGTCTCTTTCCGCCATACTCCAAAATAATCATTCCCATCTCCCCTTTCGCTTTCAATTATTTCCCGGCCCGGGGTTTAATTCCTTCCCAGCCGCCCGTTATTGCTATAAAAGCGCCCTTTATTTGTCATCCTGAGGGCGAAG
>CAZPET010000201.1:0-3898 GCA_964585625.1 uncultured Syntrophomonadaceae bacterium | reverse complement strand
CGCAGCTCTTCAAGCAGCTGCTCATGGCCGGCGGGGTGGAGCGCTACTTTCAGATCGCCCGCTGCTTCAGGGATGAGGACCTGCGCGCGGACCGCCAGCCGGAATTTACCCAGATCGATATTGAGGCCTCGTTCCTGGGGAGAGAGCGCCTTTTTGCGATCGTCGAAGGGATGATGGCCTGTCTCTACGGCGATCTCCTGGGGCGCGAGCTCTCCCTGCCTTTCCCCAGGCTGCCCTACAGCGAGGCCATAGCCCGGTTCGGTTCGGACAAGCCGGACCTGCGCTTCGGGATGGAGCTGGTGGACTGCAGTGAGCCGGCCCGGGAGAGTGAATTCAAAATTTTCCGCGCCGCCCTGGAGGCAGGCGGGGCCGTCAAGGCCCTGCGGGTGCCGGGGAAGGGGGGCGCCAGCCGCAAGGAGCTCGATGATCTGGTGGCCCTGGCCGTGGAATTCGGCGCCAGGGGGCTGGCCTGGCTGATCCGTGATGCAGAGGGCTGGCGCTCGCCGATCGCCAAGTTCTTCAGCGCGGATCTCCTCGATAAGATCGGGGAGCAGACGGAGGCTGCTCCCGGCGATCTGATTCTTTTTGCCGCCGGTGATGCTGCGGCATGTTCCGGAGTTCTCGGCCGGCTGCGGCTGCACCTGGCCCCGGAAGAACTTTCCACGGAGCCGCACTTCCTCTGGGTGGTCGACTTTCCTCTATTTGAATACGATCCGGCAGAGAAACGGCTGAACGCGGCCCACCACCCCTTTACCTCCCCGCATGAAGAGGACCTATCTCTGCTGGAGAAGGATCCGTTGGCGGTGCGCTCGCAGGCCTACGACCTGGTCCTGAACGGGGTGGAGCTGGGCTCGGGGAGCAACCGGATCCACCGCCGCGAGACCCAGCTGCGTATTTTCAAGATGCTCGGCCTTTCGGAGGCGGAAGCGATGGAGAAGTTCTCTTTTCTGCTGGAGGCTTTTGAATACGGGGCGCCGCCCCACGGCGGGATCGCCCTGGGGCTGGACCGGCTGGTGGCTCTCTTTACCGGGGACGAGTCGATCCGCCAGGTGATCGCTTTCCCCAAGACTGCCGCGGGAAGCTGCCTCCTGACCGGCGCGCCGGCCCCGGTGGCGCCGCAGCAGCTGCAGGAGCTGGGTATTACCGTCAGATCCGCTTCAAAAGACGGCGGCCCAAACCGGTAAAGGCGCCGATCAGGTCGTGCATCACCCCGGAGCCGCGGGAGATCAGCAGGCCGGTGAGCAGGTAGTCGGCGTAGGGGCAGCGGATGAAACCATCCCCGGCCGGCGCCAGCAGCCCCCGGTTGGTCAGGTAGCAGATCAAAACTCCGATTACGGCGGCGAGCCAGCGCGCCGGCAGCCGCTGCAAAAGAGGGAGGCCCTGTCTGAGCGTTTCGGTGATGAATTCGACCGCTACCGCCAGGTAAAGCAGGGTTACAAGAGCGTCCGACACTGCGGCAACTCCTTTCTTGAGTAATCTAGCGGGATAAGATGATCCATTTATCATATGCCTTCTGCGTATTGGAGGTTAGAAGTCGGAGGTCAGAAGTCAGAAAAACAGAGACCGGCGGGTTTGTCAAAGTACAGCCCATTGATCGTAGGGTGACAGAGAACCGTCCCCTGTCACCTTTTTTACTTGCTTGCTTCTTGATTTCAGATATGCTATGATTCTAGTGCGCAAAGGCCCTGCTGTGTTCGTGTTTACCGATAAAGTTTTGAGCTAACACATGATTCCAGGGAGCCCGGGCTTTAGCTTGTGGCGTAGCAGCCTCCTCCGAGAGGACCTATAAAGCGGCTAAGAGGGCACCCACCTTTAGGGGGAACAGTTCAAAACCTAACGGTCCACGGCATAGCGGGGTTTTTTACGCATTAGAAAGAGAGGTGATAATTATGCCGCTGCCAGTATCACAGATTTATGATCGGATCAGCCGGGGCCTGCTGGAGGGGATTCACCCGGGAGATCTGCTCGAACTGCTCGATCAGCTCGACGATGAAGGTATGGAAAAGCTGCTGGAGCTTCTTTCCGATGCGGAAGCCGCCGCTCTGATCCAGGAGATGGAGCAGTTCGAACAGGTATCCCTTTTCCGGATCTTGAGCAGCGACCGCGCCTCGGCCATCCTCAAGGAGATGGCTTCCGACGACGCCGTGGACCTGCTCGGGGAGCTCTCTCCCGAAGAGACGGCGGAGCTGCTCCGGATGGTCGATGAAGATGCCGACGAATTCACCGGGCTGCTGAAGTATCCGGAGGAGAGCGCCGGGGGGATCATGACCACCGAGTTTATCTCCCTCCCCGCCGAGCTCCCCGTTGAAGAGGCCATCGCCCGGCTGCGGGAGATCGCTCCCGAGGCGGAGACGATCTACTATGTCTTTGTTGTTGATGCCGAGAACCGTCTTACCGGCGTCCTCTCCCTGCGCGACCTGATTGCCGCTCCGGACGGCACCCCGCTGAAGGCGATCATGCGCCGCAATGTGATCAGCGTCAACGCCGCGCTGGACCAGGAGGAGGCCGCCCGGGTGGTGGCGAGGTACGATCTCCTGGCCGTTCCCGTGGTCGATGATGAGAACCGCCTGCTCGGGATCATCACCGTCGACGATGTTATCGATGTCCTCGAGCAGGAGGCCACTGAAGATATCTATCACCTGGCCGGGGCCGGCGAGGTGACCGGGGTGGAGTTCATGGAGGCTCCGGTGCACAAGGTTGCCTGGCACCGCACTCCCTGGCTGGTGATCTGCCTGCTTGGGGGCCTCCTCTCCGGCAGCATCATTGGCGTCTTTGAAAGCACTCTCAAATCGATTCTAATTCTTGCTGTTTTTATCCCGGTGATCATGGATATGGGGGGGAATGTGAGCACCCAGTCCTCGACGATCTTTGTGCGGGGGATCGCCACGGGCGAAATTGGGGCCGCCGATCTGTGGCGTTACTTTATCCGCGAAGTGAAGGTGGGCCTCTTCATGGGGCTGCTCTTCGGCCTGCTGATCGCCGTTTCCGCTTATATCTGGCGGGGAAACCCGGTGCTGGGCCTGGTTGTCGGTATTTCCATGTTCGCCACGGTTTCACTGGCCACCCTGATCGGGTCGCTGGTGCCGATTCTCTTTCACAAGCTAAACATTGACCCGGCGATCACCTCCGGTCCCCTGGTGACGACGATAAAAGATATCACCGGGCTGCTGATCTATTTCGGGATGGCGACTCTGTTTCTCGATTATCTGCAATGAAGCGGCATCCGGCGACAGGTTGCCGCAGCAAATCCGGGGTTGTCGTTTTAGGGCTGCCGCGGCAGTTTTAAACCTGGATGAACAGGGAGATCGCTTGCGGAAAATGGCGATTAGGGAAGATTCAGGGCCGGTGGAAGAGGGGAGAAAGAACAAAAAGCGGCAGGATCCCTGAACATTTTTTGTTATTATATGTCAACACTGTCATTTAGTAGTGATAAGAGGAAATATTTTTCCTCTTTTTTTTTATTTTTGGGTGATTTCAAGAAGGAGTTTTATAAAGTGGCGCGAATTGATACTTTAGTGGTGGATAGTGGGGCAAAGTGGATGGAGGCGGAGCATGTTTACCGGTGAATACCAGCATACTCTCGATGAGAAGGGCAGGGTGATCATTCCGGCCAGGCTGCGGGAAGGCCTGGGCGATACGTTCATGATTACCCGGGGCCTCGACCGCTGCCTTTTTATCTTCCACTTTGATGAATGGCTGAAGATCGAGCAGAAGGTAAAGGAGCTTCCGGTAACCCGGAGCGACGCCCGGGCCTTCACCCGCTACTTTTTTTCCGGCGCCGCCGAAGTGGAGATTGACCGACAGGGACGTGTTTTGATACCCCAGAATCTGCGCGATTATGCAGGCATCGAAAAAGAGGTCATGATCATCGGTGTTTCCGACCGGGTGGAAGTATGGA
>CAZPET010000200.1:0-3918 GCA_964585625.1 uncultured Syntrophomonadaceae bacterium | reverse complement strand
AGCCACCTTTCTTTATGAATGCTTAATGTTAGGCACGCCTAACACATCTTAATTATACTTTACCTCCAACCCATTTGTCAACACTACCATTCATCTTCCAGGGCTGGTGATATAACCGTCAACACCCTTCGGTAACGGTTATTCTACGCTGCAGATGTAAGCGGGTGGTTAATTTAAAGCTTAGGCAGGTTAATATACAAGGAATTTCAATGCATTGTTATTTAAGAGCTGCTGTGCTATAATCGATTTGCAGCAGCGGGGCGTAGCGCAGTTTGGTAGCGCGCTTGGTTCGGGACCAAGAGGTCGCGAGTTCAAATCTCGCCGCTCCGACCAGAAAACCCTTTAAGTAGAGGAATTTCGAGATCCTCACTTAAAGGGTTTTTTCTTAACAGGGTTCTCTGAGAACACCCCTTCTATTATACAATCGGTAACTCAGGCGCTACGGTTTGGGGCGGGGCATAGTGCTTCAGAAGATATTTTGTTTTCGATAAACCCGAATGTTATAAGCCGGCGCCGGAATAGGAAAGGTGGGATTCTCCGGGCTGCTCCATTACAGCCCGCTTCTTTTCGCGGCGCTGCAGCATCAGGTCGACAAATGCTTCCAGCCTGGTCTCGGCGCCGGTGCGCCCGGTTTGCTCGTCGATGAACAGCGTGAGAACCGGGATGTCGTATTCTCTGCTTAAATAGGGCATCAGGCTTTTGGCCACGATCTCCGGAATGCAGGTGAAGGGGGCTAGCTGGACCACCCCGTCATACCCCATCCGGGAATAGCGGATCACATCGCCGACGCTGTTCTGGCCGTGGCCCCCGATCAGCTGGGGCAGGTAGGGCCGGGCCAGCTTCTTGCTGCGCAGATCGCCTTTCGTCGAGAGGACATCATGCTTCGTGTAACTGGTCAGGTAGATACTGCGCCGCACATGTACCCCCATCTCTCCCAGGGTTTCTTCCACGTAGAGATTGGCGAACGGCTCCAGCTGGACGTAGATCTCTCCGATAATACCCACCTTGAGGGGATCGCCTTCCCGGTCCAGTTCTACTTTCTGAAGCTCCTGCAGCGCGGCCTCGCGCGCCTCTGCAATTTCAGGTAAGGCCCTGGCTCTGTCCAGGTAAGATGCGCCCTTGTTAAAAGCCCGGGAGGTGTCGCCTTTACGCAGCTCCAGCGGGCGTATATCCTGGGCCAGCAGCTCCAGCTCATCCAGGGCTGAAAGTTTCGCCCAGGCCTTTCTGATGATCCTGACCAGGTCAAACCAGGAACGGAGCCCTTTCAACAGGCTCAGCTTTTTGATAAAGTCCACCGGTTTCTTCAGGGGAGGCCAGAGAAAGATAAATTCAGGATTATATCCCAGATCATTTAAGATGCGGCGGTGAATCTCGCCGTAGAGGCCGGCCCGGCACGGCCCGTAGCCGCCCCCGCTGACGATGGTGTCGGCGCCCCGGGCCAGTCCCTCCAGGTAGGTGCCCAGGCAGATCTTGAAGGGGATGCAGGCAAATTCCGGGGAATACCTCGCTCCCAGGGCCAGCGTCTGGCGGGTCGGGCGGTCGGGAGTCACAGATTCCTGCCCCATCTCCTCGATCAGCTGCTCTGCCACCATGGTCAGAGTCCCCATGTGAGGATAGATGATTTTCATATTGCTCTGCCTCTTCTCTTGAATTCCACGGAAAAGGAACAACCCTACGGGGCAACCTCCACCAGGCTGTCCCACTTGCCGCAGCGACTGCCCCACCTGGCCAGCAGCTCTCCATCCATGGAGATGTTGACAATCTCGCAGATGTTGGGACAGCCCTGGCATTCGAAGCTGCCGGTTTCATAGGTAAACTCGCTCAGTTCAAAACCGCGGAATTTCGTCCCCTGCTTCTTCCTGGCCGCCTGCCTGGAAATCAGCGCCGCTCCCAGCGCGCCCATCACGGCAAAGTGCGGGGGGACAATTACTTCCTGCTTTAAAGCCTTTTCAAAGGCGGCCTTGATCCCCACGTTGGCAGCCACTCCCCCCTGAAAGACGATCGGAGGCCGGATATCCTTCCCCTTGCCGACATTGTTTAGGTAGTTCCGGACCAGGGCATCACAGAGCCCGGCGATGATATCTTCGGTGGAATGGCCCACCTGCTGCTTGTGGACCATGTCCGATTCGGCAAATACGGAGCAGCGCCCGGCAATATGCACCGGATGCTTGCTGCTCAAAGCCAGTTCGCCAAATTTCTCGATCGGTATATTCAATCTCGCCGCCTGGTGATCCAGAAACGAACCGGTCCCGGCGGCGCAGACGGTATTCATTGCAAAATCAGCAACCACACCGTGTCTCAAAATGATGATCTTTGAATCCTGCCCCCCCAGTTCCAGCACGGTCTGCACGCCCGGCGCCACCAGGTTTGCGGCCACGGCATGGGCGGTAATCTCGTTTTTAACCACATCCGCCCCTACCACCACCCCGGTCAGGTGGCGAGCGCTGCCGGTAGTGCCCACACCCCGGATCTGCACCGGGGAGCCGGCCAGCTTCTCCCCGATCTCCTTCAACCCTTCCTGCACCACCTTGATCGGCTCTCCGCGGGTCCGCAGATATAAGGAGACCAGGATCTCGTTTTCTTCGTTGATCAATACCAGGTTGGTGCTGACCGATCCGACATCTATACCCAGGTAGCCGTCCACAGATTTAACCCGCTCCCTTCTCTGCGCGCTCCTTTTTGGCGAGGAGCATATCCACAAACGCTTCCAGGCGGGTCTGCATCCCGCCCTCTCCGGTATGTTCATCTATGGTCAGGGTTAAAAAGGGAACCTTCTTTTGTTTAGCCTCAAGCTCGACAAATTTGTCGACCATGGCATCGGGACCGCAGCCGAAAGCGGTCACGTGAATGACCCCGTCCACCCTTCCGGGCTTCTCCAGATAATAGAGGCTGCTCCAGCTCACCCGGTTGCTGTAGTGCCAGAAAAAGTTTTGCGGCAGCACCCGTGACATGCGGCGCATCTGCCGGGGAGGGATCTGCTCCGGCGTAACCAGTTCCACCCCCATATCTTCAAGCTTCCGGTAGAGGTTTGAGCTGATAAAAGGGTCATAGAGCACGTAAGGGTAACCGAGCAAAGCCACCTTCAGCCTTTCGCTGGAGCCACTCCCGGTTTGCGCAGCCGTGGCTGAAAGGTCAGCTCCGGCCTCCGGTTTTCTTTCCAGGTGCTGCATGGCCTTTAACGGAAGCAGCCCCGCAAGCAGAAGTTGCTCATAGGTGCGCTGCTTTCGGCAGGCCTGGAAACCCGCAGCCGGTCGGCTGAATTTAGATTTAACCTGCAGTTGACGGGTAACATCCTTGAAAAAAGAAAAGATCCCGCTGCTGAACCTGGTGGCCCTGACCCGGGAGTCAATCACCGGCGGCAGTTTCGCCCCCGAAAAGCGGACCATATCGGGTAAGCCAAGAAACTTGGGGCAGAAGGTGGCCCTGCCGTCTACACTGACCATCCGGGGAATGAAGAGGCAATCGACCCGGTCTTTCAAATCGATGACATGGCCGTGAAGGATTTTGATGGGAATACAGGCGTCGGTTACCGTATCCCTGATCCCCCATTCGAGGATCTCCCGGTTGGTGGGACGGGAGAGAACCACCTTCGCGCCCAGGCCTTCCAGGTAAATTTTCCATAAGGGATAGTAAGAGTAAAAGGATAAGGTTTGCGGTATGCCCACGATCAACGTCGGTTCACCTTGCCCGGAAAATAATCGGGTAGAGCTTCTTGATGTTAAAGATACCCTATACTGGTAATTCGAGTTTTAATATGAAAACCCTTCAATGTCATGCTGCAGGGCTGAGCAGTCAAGGGGGGGTTGACTCATGGATTTAAAATAAAATAAAATAGGTACGGCAGGGAAAATCAGGCAACAGCCTTGTTAACAGCAAGAGCAACATAGCTTTATCCCGATCAAGCTGGTATCAACCCTC
>CAZPET010000199.1:0-3919 GCA_964585625.1 uncultured Syntrophomonadaceae bacterium | reverse complement strand
GGACAACAGACACTGGACACTGCACTATTTCTTTCGGGCCATCTCTGTAACGATAAAGGAGGCCACGTGGTTCGGGAGGGTCCCAGGGCCGAAGCCGGCATCGTAACCCAGTTCAACAGCCAGCTCGTGAGAGATACGCGGTCCCCCGGCAATTAAAAGCACCTTTTCGCGGATTCCCTCGGCCTCGGCCAGCTCCACCAGCTCGGTCAGGTTCTCCAGGTGCACGTTTTTCTGGGTAACCACCTGTGAAACGAGAATTGCGTCGGCCCCGTATTCAACCGCCCTGGCCAGCAGTTCGGCATTGGGGACCTGGCTGCCCAGGTTATAGGCTTCGAATTCGGGATAACGCTCCAGCCCGTACTCCCCGGCATAGCCTTTCATATTTACAATGGCATCAATACCCACGGTATGCGCATCGGTGCCGGTGCAGGCAGCCACAACCACAACTTTCTTTTTCAGCTCTGCCTGAACAAACGCGTTCACCTCTTCAAAGCTCATCGATTTGTGCTCCCGTTTCGGGATCTTGATTGCCGTGTAATTGACCGTGTGAGTTGAGCGGCCGTAGACAACAAAGAAGCTGAAGCCTGCGCCCAGATCGGCCATTTCGGTAACCGCGGGCGTCTCCAGACCCATCTTTAAAGCCAGCTGCCGGGCGGCTTCGCGGGCTTCATCGCCTGCCGGAACGGGCAGGGTAAAACTTAGCTGAACCGCACCATCATTGAGGGTATCTCCGTACGCTTTTACTTTGCTGAGATCGTGATCCATCAGCAGGCCCTCCCATCATCATCTTTTTTTGCGGAGCCTTGCAAAAATAGCGCCGGGAAGGGGTTGTAGTAGTCCCCGTCCCTGGGTACCACCCCGTCTTTGCCTTTGCCGCCTTCACGGCTGCGCTTGATATCGGCGAACAGCCCCCGCTCCAGGGCCTCTTCCAGGCCGATCTGTTCAATCTCCTGCAGCAGGGCGTAAGCCTGATCAAGCAGCGCACCAGCACGGTTCTGGATGCGGCCCTGCTCTTTGAAGATTATCTCTTCGCCGAGATGGCGGGCATTGTTAAAGATATAGCCGGCATTTTTAATGGCCAGGTAACGGTCGCTTAAAAACGGGGTATGGATGGCCTCGGTAAGCATCCCCAGAAGCTGGATTCCCTGCCCGGTAAGTATCGAAACCAGGTTGAACATCCCGTTGATCAGGTAAGAGCTGAAGATATCTCCGGTCACATGCTTCGTCGGAGGCATATACTTCAAAGGCGAACGGGGGAAGAGCTCGCGGCAGAGCTGCGCCTGGGCAATCTCCATGAGCAGCCCGTCTTCGAGCGCCGGGTCGATCTCGAAGGCATGCCCCAGGCCCATCTGCTCCTCTTTCAGCCCCGAGCGCAGGGCCAGCTGTTCGTTGATAAACTGCGATGCAATCACGGTATATCCTTTCTCAAAGGCATCGGCCGTGGTCAGGTAGTTGTCTTCGCCGGTGTTGATAACGATACCGGCGAAGCCGTTGATCATGCGCGAAAAATGCTGGTCGATCAGGGTGCGGCGCATATTGATGTCGCGGAAAAGGATGCCGTACATGGCATCGTTAAGCATCATGTCAAGCCGCTCCAGCGCCCCCATGGCCGCAATCTCGGGCATGCAGAGGCCGGAACAGTAATTCACCAGGCGGATATAGCGGCCGGTCTCCTTGCAGGCTTCGTCCAGCGAGCGGCGGACAATGCGGAAATTCTCCTGAGTGGCATAGGTCCCGCCGAATCCTTCGGTGGTGGGGCCGTAGGGGACATAGTCGAGCAGGCTCTGCCCGGTGTGACGGATCACGGCGATGATATCGGCGCCCTGCAGCGCCGCCGCCTTGGCTTGAACAGCGTCCTCGTAAATATTGCCCGTAGCCACAATCACGTAAAGCAGCGGGTGCCGGTCCGGCGCCGCAGCGGCCATCATCTGCTCCCGCTCCCGCCGGCGGGCGGTAATCTTTGCGGCCGCCTCGACCGCCAGGCGATCGCCCGGCTCGCGCCATTTCTCCTCAGGCAGCATCGGGATGGAGGCAACATCGAGCTGCCCGTCTGCGACCGCTGCGGCAATTTCCGGCGCGCTCCGGCCGGTGGCGAGCATCGCCCTGGCCAGCCATTGCAGCAATCCGTGACCGAGAAGTCCGTTTTCATGCAGCCTGTCTACCAGTACATTGGGCAGCGGCACCCCGGCAGCATCAACTCCGTCCACACCGAGAAGCCGCGCCACGGCGCGTTCAATTGTCGTGGTGGTGTAGCGATTGATCCAGGTGTGCAGCTGATCGGCTATGCGGGCCGCTGTTTCCCTGGCCCCATCAATGGTCGCTCGATCCAGGTTCAGCTTACTTTCCATAAAACAGTCCTCCCTCGATGTAGGTAAAATCCGGAACATATCACGTGGTCACAGCGCCCCCTTCAAGAACCAGGTCAAAAACAGGCCTGGGGGCCAGCGCTGCCGTAAGCTTTCTTAAAAAATTCCGGGGCTCGTAACCGGCTCCGGCGGGATCGGTCGGGTTGACGGTTACCGCAAGCAAATTTATCGCCTGCAGAACCCTGATCTTGCCGCCTCGCTGCAGATAGCGGGCATAAACCCCCGGGGTAACGAAATTCCTGGTAGCATCGCGGATGATCACCGACGGCGGTGGCAGCGCCAGTTTGCTGATCTCCAGAAGCATCTGGTCAACAAGGGCGCCGCCAAGAGCCACTGCCGCGGTCTCCTTGCGGTATCGCCGGCGAAGCTGCGCCCTGACCAGGAGCGGGATCGGAGCATGCAGGACTTCCGCCTCCCAGACTCCGTCCCGGTTCTGCAACAGGGCGGCCTCGCCGCGGCTCAAGCCCTCCTGCGCCGCCTCCAGCAGCAGCCTGTCGGCGACAACAGGGGTTTCAAGTATATTGCATCGAAAAACGGTTTTACGGATGACATCGTCGAGCAGCGGCCCAACCGGGGCCCCGGTAGCAAGGATAGTTGCGCCGGTGACAGAGGGAGCGGCCGAGGCGATCCGGTTGATAGCGCCGTCAACCAGGATCTGCGCGGCGCCATGCTCTTTCATTTGCCTGATCAGCGCCCGCAGCGCCGCGGCGCTGCCCGGCCCGGCCAGCTCAACCAAACCGGCCTCCTTCACCCGGCTTATGTAAACCTCACCCATGGGGGTGGTAAAGGGGCTTCCCGAGAGCAGATCCAGCGCCGCCTCCGCCGCGTCAAAACAGGCTTCGGCAGTGGCCACAACAGCGCCGGCGGGAACAAAGATCCGCGGCTTCTCCCGCAGGGTTAACCGGTCAAAACGCTCCCCATCGTAGCCGGCTGAAATAAGGCCGAGGGTGGTCCCGCTGCGGGCGAAACGGTCAATCAAGTAGTTCAGGGTAACCGTTTTCCCCACATTCTTGGTCATCCCTACTATGGCCAGCTCCCCGGCTCCGGAGAGATGAACCAGCTGAAAAAGGTCAGACATCATCTTTCACCTTTATCTTTGTAAGAAATTGAAAATCAACCGGGGTCCTTTTTCTATTTATGTGTTCCAGCAAAGGACCGGTAGTAAAAAAAGATGAAAAAACGGTGGTGAAACCCTTGAGTTCAGCGCCTTGGATGTAAACTGCTTTGACCGGTAGTGAGACGTATACTTCCTCAGTAACAATGACTTTTGCGATGAACGATATTGCCTTCGGGTTTCGCCACCGCGCCACAGTAGAGCCATCTTGATTATATAGAATATTAATGCAGCTATTCATCATCAGGTAGGGCTAAAAATTATAACGTAATCCTATACATTTTGTATAAGAAAAGCAGGGAAAAGGCGATCCGCTGGGGAATGATCTTGATATATTTTAAAGGCAGGTGAGGTAGATGCCTTTTACCGTCGGTGATGCTTTACAACTGGATGTTCTGCAGTCTTGCAAAGCGTTGACAGGTTCCGCCGGACTGCAAAA
>CAZPET010000198.1:0-3942 GCA_964585625.1 uncultured Syntrophomonadaceae bacterium | reverse complement strand
AATTCACCCGGACAGCGCGGACATACGCCTTCTTTTCGGCGAAGTCGAGCCGCTCCACCTGGTACTGCCGGCCGCCGTGGATATAGACGGCCTCTTCGTGGACCAGCATCGGGGCGCTGAAGCGGTCCACTTCGCCGATAACCTGCGGCTGCGCCGTGGTTGTATCGATGATCACCACATTTTCACGGGCGGCGCTGCGCAACGAGATCTCCTCGGCCGGGTAGGCATCCTCCATCCAGTGAAAGCGCTCCCCGGACCGGTAAAGGGTGCCCTCATCGGCAAGGAATTCCAAAATACCCCCTATTTCAGCCCTTCCGAAGCGCTCGCCTGCATTGAAGGGCAGTTCGAAGGCGGCACAGCGCACGTGGTTGGTCAGGATGATCAGGTTGTCGGGGTTGATCAGCGCCCGCTCCGGGGAACGTCCGAAAAAATAATCGGGATTGTTGACGATATACTGGTTCAGCGGCGCGCTGTTTGCCACGAGCAGCCCCAAAGATGCGCCGCTGCGCCTCCCCGAGCGCCCGGTCTGTTGCCAGGTGCTGGCGATGGTCCCGGGATAGCCGTTGATGATGCAGGCCTCCAGCTCCCCGATGTCGATGCCCAGTTCCAGGGCGTTGGTGCTGATCACTGTCTTCACCGTGCCTTCGCGTAGCCCCGCTTCGATGGAGCGCCGCTCCCGGGGCAGGTAGCCGCCGCGGTAGCCGCGGATGCCGCTGTCTTCTCCCGGGATCTCCTTTTGGCTCTGCTGCAAATAGGTCAGCAGCAGTTCCACCCCGAGGCGGCTGCGGGTAAAGACAATCGTCTGCACCTTCCGCCGGTTAAGCTCTCTGGCCAGGCGCTGCGTCTCCAGGAGAGCGCTGCGCCTGATGCCCAGTTCCCGGTCGACAACCGGCGGGTTGTAAAAGATAAAATGCTTTGTGGAGCGCGGAGCCCCGCTCCGGTCAATCAGCGTAACCGGCTCTTCGATCAGCGCCCCGGCCAACTCCGCGGGGTTGGCTATGGTGGCGGAACAGAGGATAAAGAGGGGCGATCTTCCGTAAAAGCGGCAGATCCGCTTCAACCTGCGGATCACGTTGGCCACGTGGCTGCCGAAGACGCCGCGGTACTGGTGCATCTCGTCGATGACAATAAATTTCAGGTTCTGAAAGAGTTTCACCCACTTGGTATGGTGGGGCAGGATTCCCGTGTGGAGCATATCGGGATTGGTGACCACGATATGGCCGCTCTGCCTGATGGCCTGGCGCAGCCCCGGAGCGGTATCGCCGTCGTAAGTATGCGTGCGCAGATCGATCCGCAGCTCGCCGACCAGCGCTTTCAGCTCGGCAACCTGGTCCTGCGAGAGCGCCTTGGTCGGAAAAAGGTACAATGCGCGGCTTTCCCCGTCAGCGAGAAACTCGTTCACCACGGGGATATTGTAGCAGAGAGTTTTCCCCGAGGCGGTGGGGGTAACCACGACCACGTTTTCCCCGCGGCCAACCGCCCGGAGAGCATCGGCCTGGTGGCTGTAAAGCCGCTCGATCCCCCGCCGGCGCAGCGTATCCCGGAGGCGCGGGTCCAGGGAAGATGGGAACTCTGCATAAGATCCTTCCTGCGCCGGCAGCTCCTCCCACCGGGTTACATTGCGCATAAAGGCCGGGTCATCCTGCCACCGCGCGAGCAGCTCTTCCAAACCGGACATTTCTTCAACCGCCTTTGGCATGGTCAGTTAACTATTATTTCGATACCGCCTCCCGAAACCCTACCTTTCAGGTCCCCCCCCTTTGAAAAAGGGGAAGCGGGGGGGATTTAAAAACATTAGACAATCAGTCCAATTATCTTCAGCTAAACAGGTAAAGGGTTCCGCCGGGCGGTAACGAAAAACTTATAGAGGGAAACTCTGTGCCATTTTTCCCTCCGGACCACGGGACCTAGTTAAGTTTACTTCATCTCCGTACTATACCATAATCTACAAAGGAGGTCATAGCTATGCGCCGCGGATGCCCGTACGGTACCCACAGGGTACTTGAACCAAAAGGGTTGCTTCCCCAGCCGGCCTGGAAGATCGACAACACCATGGAGCTCTACGACAACGAGATTTTGATCGAGGTTGATGCGCTGAATATCGACTCAGCCAGCTTTACCCAGATCAAGCAGGAAGCGGGGGAGGATGACGCCCGCATCGGTGAGATCATGATGAAGATCGTTGCGGATCGGGGCAAGCATCACAACCCGGTTACCGGTTCGGGAGGTATGCTCATCGGCCGGGTGGCGGAGATCGGTCCGGCCCTGGCCGGCAAGATAGACCTTAAAGTTGGGGATCGCCTGGCCACCCTGGTTTCTCTTTCCCTGACGCCTTTAAAAATTGACCGGATCAAAAAGATTTATCGGGAAAGTGACCGGGTGGAGATCGAGGGGAAGGCCATTCTTTTTGAAAGCGGCATCTATGCCGTTCTTCCCGATGACCTGCCTGAAAATTTGGCCCTTGCCGTGCTCGATGTGGCCGGCGCGGCGGCCCAGACCGCCAGGCTGGTCAAGCCGGGCGACCGGGTCGTGGTCATCGGGGCCGGAGGCAAATCCGGTCTTCTCTGCCTGCACGAGGCGCGCAAACGGGCCGGGGTGACCGGCCGGGTGATCGGGATTGCCCCCCGTGAAAAGAGCAAACAGAGGGCCGAATCGACCGGCAGCTGCGATAAAGTGATCATGGCCGATGCCACCAACGCTCTTGAAGTGATGGAGAAGGTTAAAGAGGCCACCGGGGGACAGATGGCCGACGTGACGATCAACTGTGTCAATATCCCCAACACGGAGCTCTCTTCAATTTTGGCCACGCGCAACGGCGGGACGGTCTACTTTTTTAGCATGGCGACCAGTTTTACCGCGGCCGCCCTGGGGGCTGAAGGGGTGGGCAAGGATATTACCATGATCGTGGGCAACGGTTATACAAAGGGGCATGCCGAGATCTCGCTTAACGTGATGCGCGAAAGCCCCATCCTGCGGCGGATATTCGAGGAACTGTATACCTAGGCGCGGCCCCGGCAGGGCCGCCAATAAACGGAGGCGATATTGATGCAAAAAGTGATGCTGCGGGTCAGGATCAGCGAACGCGATGTTCACTATGCCGGCGGGCTGGTTGACGGCGCCAGGCTGATGAATTTTTTTGGTGACGTGGCCACGGAGCTGCTGATCCGCCGCGACGGTGATGAGGGCCTGTTTGTAGCCTATGATGATGTGGAGTTCAAAGCGCCGGTATATGCCGGCGACTATCTGGAGATCAGCGGGTGGATTGACCGGGAGGGAAGCAGCTCCCGGCATATGCAGTTTGAAGCATACAAAGTTGTGACCAGTGCCGGGCTGAAGGATCAGCCGTCGGCCTGCAACGTGCTGACGCCGCCGCAGCTTGTGGCCCGTGCCGGAGGCACCTGCGTGGTCCCGAAAAATTTGCAGCGGGGGCCGCAGCCGCCTCCGGGAAAAAACGGGGGTGAAAAATAGTGGAAAAACTGATCATCACTGTAGCCCTGACCGGGGCGGAGGTGACCAGGGAGGATAACCCGAACCTGCCGGTGACCGCTTCGGAGATCGGCGAGGCCACCTATGAATGCTACCGGGCCGGGGCGGCGCTGGTTCACCTTCACGTGCGCAAAGAAGACGGTACTCCCACCCAGGAGGCGGCCGTGTTTAAAGCGGCAATCGAGCAGATCCGCGCGAAATGCGATATCATCGTCCAGACATCCACCGGCGGCGCGGTGGGGATGAGCGCCGAAGAGAGGCTCCAGCCGGTTTACCTGAAACCGGAGATGGCCAGCCTGACCACGGGGACGGTCAATTTTGGCGACGGTGTCTTCTCAAACCCGCCGGAGTACCTGGAGAAGTTCGCCCGTACCATGCAGGAGCAGGGGGTCAGGCCGGAGATCGAGGTCTTCGAAGTGGGGATGATCAACAATGCCCGCTACCTGGCCCGGAAAG
>CAZPET010000197.1:0-3990 GCA_964585625.1 uncultured Syntrophomonadaceae bacterium | reverse complement strand
TGTTCACCCCGATCACCCCTTCAAGCATTCCGGTAACCATCGATTCAAACTTTCTTTTTCCCCGCTGCAGGGCGGTAATGGTTTTTTCCAGCCGGCCGGCCAGGCAGTTAAGAGAGAAGGCCAGCTGGCCCAGCTCGTCATCCGAATCAATCCTGATCCGGCTGGAGTAATCTCCCCGGCCCATGCTTTGCGCCGCTCTGGTCATCTCCAGCAGGGGGCGGGAGAAACGCCGCGAAAAGATATAGCCGGTTATAGAAGCCAGGGAGACCGCCGCCAGGCCGCTTATCAAAACATACTTCAACAGGTTGTTTACCGTGGCTTTAATCCCGGTTACCGGGGCATGCAGAAAAATAGCCCCCACGGGCGCCGCATTGCCGGATAAGACGGGGACCCCCACTGAGAGCATGACCTCGTCAAAATGAGCCTGGTAGTGGCGGGTGATGATCGTCTCGCCACGTGAAAGCCGGCTGATCTGCTCTTCGGAGAGCCGCAGCCGCGGCCCGCGGCGGAAAGGAGGCGCACCGTATGATGCCTTGACCACCGTGCCGTTTCGGTCGATCACCCAGATCCGGGCCTCCAGGAAGCGATCCAGGGAGATGAGCAGCTCCAGGAAATTCTCCTCGCTGATTCTCCCCGCGTGATAGCTTTCAGTTAACCGGGCCAGCTCTCTCCCCCTGGAGGAAAGCTCTCTTTCTCTCTGGTTGAAAATATAGCCTGAAATAAGCCGGGGCAGCAGCAGGGCGATCACCAGCATGGCCGCAGCGACCACGGCGATGTTCATGAGCAGAAGCTTGCTGAATACGCTTTTTTTCAATCTTTTTTTACCTCGAATTTGTAGCCGACGCCCCAGACTGTTTTGATATCCCAGGATTCCCCTGAACCCAGCTTGCGGCGCAGCCGCTTGATATGCGTATCCACGGTGCGCGTATCGCCGGTGTAGTCATATCCCCATATCCGGGAGAGCAGCTGCTCCCGGGAAAATACCTGGTTCGGCCGGCCGGCCAGGAGCCAGAGCAGCTCCAGCTCTTTGCGGGTCAGGGGCACCGGCCGGCCTTCTTTCGTCACCATAAATTCATCCAGGTTGATGACCAGGTCCCGGTATTGCAGCAGGCGCGGTTCGCTGCTCTCCTGGCGGCTCCTTCTTAGAACAGCCCTGACCCGGGCAACCAGCTCGCGCGGATTGAACGGTTTGGTGATATAGTCGTCGGCCCCCAGTTCCAGTCCGAGAATTTTATCGTAGTCCTCGCTTCGCGAGGTCAGCATGATCACCGGCAGTTGGTAACGCTGCCGGATCTCCCGGCACACCTCCCAGCCGTCCTTTACCGGCATCATGATATCGAGCAGCACCAGGTCGGGGCTGTGCTGCGTGATCTTGCGGAGAGCTTCACCGCCGTCACGGGCGGTGATCACATCAAAGCCGTCTTTTCGCAGGTAGAGCATGATCAACTCCACGATGCTCTCATCATCATCCGCAACCAGGATCTTGCCCTGTATGAACGGCATGCGATCTCCTCCAGGCGGATCATCTACCGTTATTAATGTAACCAATAAATGTGAAATAATTGTAAGCAGGGGAAGGAATTAATTGTTTACGCGGCACAACGTTCAACCCGTAAGGTATAAACCTGTTGACGCACAAGTCTGAATATTGTTATAATGGAGTTGCCTTAAGAAATAACACTCTGCCTACTATTACTTTCTTACTTCCTTCAAAAACTTAGACTTTAAGTACAAGGCATGAATGGAATCCATTTAATTGAAAAGAGCATCATGTGAGGAGGATATTTATGCTTGGACCGGAGCCTTTCAGCCCCATCGACGAGGGGACTATTATCCACGTTTTTTATCGTTGGGTGACTACCCGCCCGGGAAAGACTGCTTTGATGGAAAGGAGGGCAGGCCGCTGGACAGCTGTTTCCTGGCGTGAATTCGGCAACAAGGTGGAGGAGATCGCCTTCGGACTTAGAAAATTAGGCGTAAAGAAAGGAGACCGGGTGGCCATCCTGGCTCCGAATTGTGTTGCCTGGACTTTTGCAGACATGGCCATTCTCTCCCTGGGAGCGGTCAGCGTCCCCATTTATGCCACCAGCACGTCCGGGCAGGTGCGCTATATCCTCGAGCATTCCGAAACAAAAGCCATCTTCGTGCTTTCCGAAGACGAAGCAGCCATGATCGCTTCGATTCGACCGAACCTGCCTGAACTGAAAGAGGTGATCTCGTTTCAACCCGGTGACTCTTTGTCCGGAAGCTGTGACTACTCCCTGGACCAAATTTGCATGATGGGGCAGGAAGAGCGCCGAAGCAGCGGAATGACCCTGCCGGATCTTTTTCGCGATCTCAGGCTTTCCGATCTTAACGCGATCATGTACACCTCGGGAACAACGGGGCCTCCAAAGGGCTGCCTTATGGAGCACGGCAACATCATGTACATATGCCAGAGCGTGGCCGTAATCTTACCCCGCAAGCGGAACGACCTGATTCTCTCTTTTTTACCCCTGGCCCATGCCATGGAGCGGCACGGAGGACAGTTCATCAGTATCTACTTCGCCATTCCCACGGCATTTGCCACCAGCCTGGAGACCGTGGCGGAAGATCTGCGCGAAGTGAGGCCCACCTGGTCCCGGGGTGTACCCCGTTTTTTCGAAAAGGCCTATCACCGGGTCCAGGCCACCGTGGAGGGTTACAGCCCACGGCGCCGGGCCATCTTTAAATGGGCTTTTGCAGTGGGGAAAGAGTACACCGTCCTGGCTCAGGCAAAAAAACCGGTCCCCGTCGGTTTAAAGGTCAAGCGGTGCCTGGCTTCCCTCCTGGTATTCCGGCGTATCAGGGCGATCATGGGAGGGCGGCTGCGCTTCTTTATATCCGGCAGCGCACCCCTGGCCAGGGAGATCATTGAGTTTTTCAACATCCTCGGTGTAACCGTCAACGAGGGCTACGGCCTTACCGAAACCACCGTCCTCGCTTCGATCAACCGTTTTGACCGCTTTCGTTTTGGCACCGTCGGTTTCCCCATACCCGGATGCGAGATCAGGCTGGCCGGGGACGGTGAGATCCTGATCCGCCATCCCGGTGTCTTCAGGGGTTACTACAAGAACGAGGCGGCCACCCTGGAGGCTCTGGATGAAAACGGGTTCATGCGCACAGGCGATATCGGCTATTATGATGAAGAAGGGTTCCTGGTAATCAGCGATCGTAAAAAAGATATCATTATCACTGCCGGAGGCAAGAATATCACACCTCAGAACCTGGAAAACGCTTTAAAGAACCACCCCTTGATCAGCCAGGTCTTTGTATACGGGGATCGCCGCCCTTACCTGGTGGCGCTGATCACTCTGGATGAAGAGGCCCTGGCCGGGCAGGCAGCCCGCTTCGGCATTACCCTGGACCCGGCGGTCCACCCTGCGGAGAACCGGGATTTGCAGCGGGTTGTTGAAGGGTTCATGCATGAGCAGAACATGGCCTTTTCGCGGGTGGAGCAGATCAAAATGTTCAAGATCTTGCGAGAGGACTTCACTCAGGAGTCGGGGGAAATTACCCCCACGCAGAAGATCAGGCGCAAGGTCATTGCCGAACGCTACCGGAACCTGCTGGAGGAGATGTACCGGGTCCCCCGTTCGGATCATTTTTCGGGCATGACAATTTGAACCGGCTTTTCTAACTGTAACTGCCCCGAAAAAGTGGGATGAGGAACCTGTCCCCCTGTCCCCATGTTTGTTTAGGTGCCACTGTTTAGATAAAGGTTAATTTCACACACAAATTCCTGCAAGTCAGGGATATTGTTTTGCACTATTTCGCAGAGTTCATCATCGCTAACCATGTGGTAAAGATGCACCAAACGGTTTCATCCTGGCCGTTCATTTCTTAAAAAATTACCTTCACTGGTTTGCCGACAGAATCCACCATAAGTTTAACGCCTTACGGTGATCGGCCCAAGTCCTCAAACAATAGCTTTATGGCAGGCCTAATTAACTAATATTGGGTTTGGGTACG